>JAHKKJ010000316.1 GCA_020027655.1 Deltaproteobacteria bacterium
GAAGTGATTGGTCGGGGCGAGTGGATTTGAACCACCGACTTCACGGTCCCGAACCGTGCGCTCTACCAAGCTGAGCCACGCCCCGACCCGCTCAAATTAGCACACCGAGAGGAGAAAACAAGTTACTCGTCGTGGCTCGCCGGGCGAAAAAACGAAGATCGAGGATGGAAGATTGAAGATCGCGAAACTCGATCCTCCATCTTCTATCCTCTATCCTCCATTACCATCCCGACTGCCTTGCGCATCCGGCGGATGGTTTCGGCGTAATTCGGTGTCTTGAAGATGCCGGAACCCGAGACGATAACTTCCGCTCCGGCGCGCACTACACGATCGATGTTGTCCGCTTTTATGCCGCCGTCAGCTTCGACGAGGATGGACAGTTTCTTTTGGTCGATCACCTTTCTGACTTGTTCGATCTTTGGTAGGACATCTGGAATGAAAGCCTGGCCGCCGAAACCGGGGAAAACGGTCATCATCAGGATCATGTCGATGTTGGGAAAACAGCCGGTTACCTTTTCCAGAGGCACGTCGGGATTCACGGCGATTGACGCTTTGGCGCCAAGCTCGCGGATCTTCTTTAAACTTAGATTCGGATCTTGACAGGTATCCGGATGAATCGAAACCCAGTCGGCGCCGGCCTTGATAAACTCCGGCGCATACTTATCCGGATCGGTGATCATCAAGTGCACGTCCAGTGGTATTTTGGTTACTTTTCGGATCGACTCGACAACGACGGGTCCAATGGTGATATTGGGCACGAAGTGGCCATCCATGACATCCACATGGAGCCAGTCAGCCCCAGCCGCTTCAACAGCCTGGATTTCATCCTTAAGACGGCTGAAATCGGCAGACAGGATTGAAGGAGCGATTTTTAACGCGTTCATTTAACCAACCTTCTCATACGAGCGGCGAAAAAACCGTCGGTGTCATGCCGGTGCGGTAGGGCGATGTAATAACTGCCCGCAACCAAAGAACTGGCCTCTCCAGGAAGATAACCCGCCGCATCGTCCAAGACAAATTCCTTATGGTGTTCTAAGAAATCTTCCACGACATTTTCGTTCTCATCCTTAGTGAGTGTGCAGGTGGAGTAGACTAGAACACCCCCAGGCTTTAGGTAGTGAACCACTTGATCGACAATTTTCTTCTGCAAGTGGCTCAATCTTTTAATGTCGGTTTCATTCCGATGCCATTTAATTTCGGGGTGGGATCTCAAAGTACCGAGACCGCTGCAGGGCGCGTCAATAAGAATGCGGTCGTAGGGCCTGCGTAATGCAGCGGGTAGCTGATGGCTGACGTCGCTTTGAGCGGCACAGAGCGACATCAACCCCAGCCTCGCGGCGTTTTCTCGAATCTGCGCGATCCCTTTTTCTGATTTATCCAGCGCGATCAACTTACCGGCGTCCCCCATGAGCTCAGCGATGTGGGTGGTCTTGCCGCCTGGCGCAGCGCAAGCATCGAGGATCCGTTCACCCTTTTGAGGAGAAAGTAGATAGCTGACGAGCTGCGACGCCTCGCCCTGAACTTGAAACAACCCTTCCTGAAAACCTGGGAGCTGATCCACAGGAGAACGCGACTTTACCGATATTCCCACCGGCGACCATCGAGTGGCGACGGCTGAAACACCACTCTTTAACAGTAAAGCGAGTAATGCTTCCCTGCTACTCCTGTAAGAATTTACACGCAGCACCAGAGGGGCTGCTTCGTTATTGGCTTTCATCAGCGCTTCGGTCTCTTCGCGGCCGAAATAGTCAAGCCATTTGTTTGCCAACCACTGGGGATGAGAGTGCTCAGTGGCGAGGGTCGCTTGCCACTGAGCACTAAGTTGACGCTCCGCGGTTTTGTCCTTCTCTCTCAGTAAGTTGCGCAGAACTGCGTTAACAAACCCAGCTACCTTGTCCCCGCCATGGGCTTTGGCAAGCTGGACGGCTTCATTGACGGCCGCGTAATCGGGGATCTTGTCGAGAAAGAGCAACTGGTAAAAGGCAACGCGAAGAAGGTTTCTGATGAAAGGATCGGTATCTTCTAAAGAGCTGCGTAGGTAAAGATTCAGTCGCGCGTCGATCTTGCCGCGCCAGCGGAGGGTTCCGTAAGCAAGCTCTGTAAGAAGAGCGCGGTCGCGATCGGAAAGTGCCGCAGTTTTGAGGCTGTGGTCGAGGAGGACATCGGCGTAAGCTTTTCTAGTATCGACTTTAAAGAGAATCTCGCTTGCGAGCTGGCGAACGCCTTTGCTTGTTTTTTCACTGGAGGCGATCACCGGGTTTAATCCTTGCCCCTCTTAAGAACTCGACACCAGAAAGTCTTTTTCTGTTTTCCAACTGGACTTCTTCCAATCCGAGGAAGCCGGAGCTGGTGGCGACCCAGAGACCGTCTGTGTCGGCTCTCATGACTTCGCCTGGACTCCCCGCTATGTCGGCTGTCACAAGCTTCGCTCGGTGAATTTTTAATAACTTTCCGCCAATGTGACTGTAGGCACCGGGCCAAGGATTGAAACCCCGCACCCGTCGTTCGATCATCATTGCGGGCTGCGTCCAGTCGATGAGACCGTCTTCCTTCTTCAAAAGCGGGGCGAACGTCACGCGGGACTCTTCTTGTTCCTGAGGCATCAACGAGCCCAATTTAAGTCTGCGCAGTGTTTCGAGGAGTAAACGAGCGCCGACGGGCGTGAGCTTGGCTTGCAATGAGCCCGTCGTCTCGTCCGAGGCTACTTCAGTGGCTTCCTGCAGGTAAATCGGTCCAGCATCCATTTTCTCGACGAGTTTCATCGTCGTGACCCCGGCTGTCGACTCTCCCTTGATGATCGTCCAGGCAGCCGGTGCCGCCCCTCGGTACTTCGGCAATAGCGAATAATGCACGTTGAGGCATCCGTACGGCGCTAGATCGAGAATCGTTTTGGGAAGGATGCGTCCGTAGGCCACAACCACAATGATCTCTGGATTCCATCCCTTCAAAGTTTCGAGAAGCTCTGGGTCGCGGATCTTTTCCGGAGCGACAACAGGCATGCCGCGACTTTCAGCTACTCTGCGCACCGGCGATGGAATACTTTTCTGGCCCCTGCCAGCCGGACGGTCAGGCCGGGTAACGACTCCTGCTATGGGATCAGGCCCCTGGATCAGCTGCTCCAGTGTGACAGCGGCAATTTGCGGAGTTCCCATAAAGACGATGGGCCAGGGGGTCGACATGAGAAATGATGTTTGATTTACAGGGGCCTAGACTTCGACAAAAGTCGAGAAATTCGGCACTAGATCATGACCCGTGGTTTTTCCGTTGGCGGAGGAGTGCCGGTGCGGAGCATCTTTTTACGTTTACGGGTATAGAGATCTCGTTTCAATCGGCTGATACGGTCGATGAAGAGTCTGCCGTCCAAGTGATCGATCTCGTGCTGCAAGGCGACAGCCAGAAGGCCCGCTGCTTCAATCTTGATTTCCTTTTCATGTTCGTCGACAGCCACAACCTCCACCTGGGCGGCCCGACGCACCTCGGCGGTAAAATCCACGACACTCAAGCAACCTTCTTCCCAGAGAATTTCGCCTTCGGACCGGGCAATGGTGGGATTGATCAGCTTGTAAACGTTTTTCTGAGGGTTTTCGAGATCGACGTCCAGGACAATGATGCGATGGAACGCTCCGACTTGATTAGCAGCCAATCCAACACCCGGCGCCGCGTACATCGTTTCGAGCATGTCGTTGACCAGCCGCAGAATGTCGCCGTTGATGTGCTCCACCGGCCGGGCGATTCTGCTCAGCCGTGGATCGGGGTATTTAAGCACCTCCAAAATAGCCATGCCTATTAAATTTCATAACATGTTGTAGGGATCGACATCAATGTGGAGGCGAACGCTACGTGATCGTGGTAGCGCTTCGCGTGCTTGTTTGGCAAGCTCGAGCAACGAAGAACTCTGTTTTCCCTTTAAGAGAAGTTGCCAGCGATAGCGATTGCGCAGCTTTTCGATGGGCGCAGGTGCCGGCCCAAGTATTTCGATTTTCTCCCGGAGTCGGGCATTGTGAATTGTTTTGTCATGCAACGTCGCGCCGAGCATTCTGGCCTTCCTTTCGACCTCCTCGAATTTCGGACCCTCTAATCGAAGACAGACAAGTCGACTGAAAGGCGGGTAATTTAAAGCGCGCCGGAACTCGATTTCTGCAGCAAAGAATCCTTTGTAATCATGGTGGATCAAGTGTTGAATCGCGTAGTGATCCGGCGCGTATGTTTGAATGATGACGGTTCCTGGCTCATCGCCTCTGCCGGATCTTCCTGCGACTTGGCTCAGCAGCTGAAAGGTTCTCTCGCCGGAGCGAAAGTCCGGTAAGTTGAGCGACAGATCGGCAAGCAGCGCGCCTACTAGTGTCACGCCGGTGACATCGTGTCCTTTGGTGATCATTTGGGTCCCGACCAAGATGTCGGTTTCGCCTTTTTCCCAACGCCGAATTAATTCCTCGTGCGACCCTCTTTTGCTTGTCGTATCTCGGTCCATGCGCGCGATGCGCGCCTCGGGTACAAGGCGATGCAGTGCCTCTTCGATCTGCTCGGTTCCGACTCCGACACCCGAAAGAGTCAGATTGCCGCATTCGGGACAAAGCGCCGTGGCGGCGCGGCGAAAATTGCAGTGATGACAGCAGACGCTTTTTTGCTTTCGGTGAAGGGTGAGGGTCACGCTGCAATAGGAACAGCGCAGCACGTGACCGCAAAGAACACATTGCAGGAAATTCGAAAATCCTCGCCGGTTGAGGAAGATCAGGCTCTGCCGCGAAGCTTGATAATTCTTTCTCAGGAACACTGCAAGCCGATCCGAGATCAGTCGATGCTCGCCTGACTGTTGTACCGGTGGCGAATCTGTCTGTGATGGAACTTTGCCGCCGTTTGGCTGCTGGCTCCGATTGAACTTTGATCTGAGATCGATGGTCTCTATGAATGGAAGGGGTCGCTGTCGCACCCGCTGGGTCATCTCCAGGAGTCGGTATCTTCCGTCCAGGGAATTTTGATAGCTCTCAATGGCCGGCGTTGCAGACCCTAAGATGACCGGGCAGGCGGACAACTTGCCACGCACCACGGCAACGTCACGTCCGTTATATCGAAGTCCCTCCTCCTGCTTGTAAGAGGGATCATGCTCCTCGTCGACGATGATAAGTCCCAGGTTCGCGAGGGGCGCAAAAACGGCCGTGGAGACAGCGGCGACATCGATCTATTGCTGAAACGCAGCGTCGACCTGGGCAAGACG
>JAHKKJ010000317.1 GCA_020027655.1 Deltaproteobacteria bacterium
GCCGCGCGCTCACCCTCGTTTTCTCCACAAGCGTCGCCCTCGTCATGGGCGTCAATTTCATTCAGCCCGCCCTGCCCGCGCTCACGCAGCCATTCGGGATCAGCGACGCCGCCCTGGGGTTGGTGATGACCATGTTGACTGCGCCGGCAATTTTTTTGGCGCCGGTGTTCGGCGCCGTGGCCGATCTCTTTGGACGGCGGTTGCTTCTGGCCTGGGGACTCATACTTTACGGAATTTTCGGCGCGGCCATGGCCTTCGCTCCAACTTTCACCTGGCTGCTCTTCTTCCGGGCCATCCAGGGCGTCGCCTATAGCGCCGTGATCCCGCTGACCATCGTTTTAATCGGTGATCTGCTCGAAGGAGACAAGGAGATCGGCGGCCAAGGGCTGAAGGTTTTTTTGGATCGCGTAGGATATTTGGTTCTTCCCCCTATTGGCGGCCTGCTAGCGACGATTGCCTGGTATTGGCCGTTCACCTGCTATTTTTTGACTGTCCCTCTTGGGATTGCGGCGTTTTTCTGGATGCCCGAGACCAAAGGACATAGGATTAACGGCGCCAAAGGCTACCTTGGAGACGTCATGCGTCTCACCCGCCATCCGCGGCTCCTCATCGCTTTTTCAGCTGGCTTTTTGAGATTTTTTCTGGACTATGGGTTCCTGACCTACTTCCCCCTCTTCCTCGTGCGCACCCAAGGAATCTCGACTGCGACTGCGGGGCTCCTTTACATCTTTTTTTCTGTCGGCGCCATGATTACGTCGAGCCAGGCGGGGCGGCTGGCAGCAGGGCGCGAAAAAACGCATCTACTATTCGTCGCTTTTCTGATTAGCGGGCTGGCGGTAATCGCCGTCCCTTTTACTCCCGGTGTCTGGCTGACCGGTGCTGCGTTGTTCTTCTACGGGCTGGCCAACGGCGTGATCTCACCGATGCAGAAAAGTCTTTTGACCCAAAATGCACCGGCGGAATTGCGCGGCGGCATCGTCTCCTTTGATCGGCTGATCCAGCAGGTCTCTAAAACGACCTCGACCTCCATCGTGGGTTTGCTGCTCATATCGGCCAATCTGTCGACGATTTTTTGGTTTCTGGGAATTCTTTCTTTTATTAGTGTCGGTCTAATGGCCTGTCTATTGCCAAGACAAAAGCCAGTCGTGTCCAGCCCAAGTGTATCCTAGGCTGCTGAAAGAGACTCAGGACAGTTCATGCTTCGACTAAAGCTCAGCACGAACGGTTAATGCTTTGCATTGCTAATACCAAGCCGATCGCCCTGAGCGCCGTCGAAGGGTGCGCTGAATCGGCTCGCTTCCGTTGGCTTTATGGCTTATAGCGTATGGCGTATGCTTCCAACTATATGCCATAAGCTATCAGCCCTATGCCATTTCGGGTTAATCGGTCGTCAGAACGCTTTGAACTCTTTTTCCTCGCGGCTTTCGGTTTCCAATTGAATCGTGGTGTGCTCGATATTGAAGCGCTCCTTGAGTGTGTCCTC
The DNA here is from genome assembly GCA_020027655.1 of Deltaproteobacteria bacterium. Classification (GTDB taxonomy): domain Bacteria; phylum Desulfobacterota; class Binatia; order UBA9968; family UBA9968; genus DAIRFP01. The sequence continues at coordinate 1,484 of JAHKKJ010000317.1, forward strand.
GATGCCGTTAAGGACCTGATGAAAATCGCCGCCGTTTTCTACCACAGCGTGAGCGCTTAGAGTAAAGATGTCCGAGGTAACCGCCCAGACGTGCAGATCATGCACCTTGCTGACTCCCTCCACCCCTTCGAGCGCTTGTTGAACGTCTTCGAGCCGGATGCCTTTTGGAACGGCCTGCATTAGCACACTGAAAGATTCTTTGATCAGATTCCAGGAAGAGTGGAGAATCAGAAGCCCAATAAGAATGCTAATCAGTGGGTCGGCAACATACCAACCGGTGAACAGCATAATCAGACTCGCCGCAATGGCTCCGACAGAGCCCAAGGCATCGCTCACAATGTGCAAGAAAGCTCCGCGGAGATTGAGATTATGATGGTGTGAACCGTATAGGATGCCAGCGGCAACAATATTCACGAGCAAGCCCAGCAACGCTACGATCATCATACCGTAGCTCTCAACCGCGGGCGGATCGAGGAAGCGGTTATAGGCGGCGGCAAAAATGACTCCAACAATTAACCATAACGTGAGGCCGTTAAGTAGCGCGGCTAATATTTCCACCCGATGATAACCGTAGGTGCTGCTGACGGTTGCCGGCCGTTTGGCTATCCGGAAAGCAAACAGACTCAATGCCAAAGCCGCGATGTCGGACAGCATATGGCCGGCATCCGACAAGAGGGCCAGGCTATTGGTCAAAAAACCGCCGATCAGCTCGGCAAAAAAATAGACACAGCTGATGGCCAGTGCGAGTTTCAATCGTAATGTTTCGGTATGCCGCTCCACGTCTGCAAAGGTTACTCTGCCCGAGGAATTCGCTCAAGAGGTCAGGGCTTCCGATATTTGACGGGCGACGTTAGCGGCTATCTCTCGATAGAAGAAGCCGCGGACGGATTTTTTAACGATAGGAAATAAAGTTTCCCCGGCCTATTCATATAACCGGCCCCGGCTTCGGCCTCGAAGCCAGTGCCGAAGTAAAGATCGGCGCGCTGCGGACCGCGGATCGCGCCGCCGGTATCCTGATTCAGAACAAAACGAGAAAAGGGCTGCCAACCCACCAACTGACCTGCGGCATCGAGAACGGGCCTTTCTGTAAAGATGAAAGCCAGCGCGCCTTTGGGAAAGAGCCGCGCATCGGTGGCGATGGATCGGCCGGGTGTAAGCGGCACTTCGAGATTTCCCAGGGGACCTTCCTCTAAGAAGCGGAAAAAGACGTAGCTTTCGTTATAAGAAAAAATTTCGTTTCGCTCCTCCGGATAATCTAATAGATATCGTCGCAAGCGTTGCATCGACATCTCTTCCTGCGGGATCTTGCCGCGGTCGATCAGCAATCGTCCGATGCTTCGATAGGGTCTGCCATTGGCGCCGGCATAGCCGATGAGAAGGCGCCGGCCATCTTCTAACTGCAGAATGCCGGAGCCTTGTATGTGGAGAAAAAAAAGATCGATGGGATTTTTCACCCAGGCAATCTCATAACCCCGTCCGCGGAGAGATCCCAATTCATCGATTTCACGCCGGGAATAGTAAGGCACGAATTCCTCTCGTTGAAGACGGCCGATCATTTTCTCCGATGTTTGTGACGGCTGAAGGTTTACTCGCTCAGTCACGATCAAGTCGGCCGGCATCCTGTAAATCGGATAGGCGTACTCCGGCGTTGGCGCCAAACTCCCTTCTATCACCGGCTGGTAATAGCCGGTGAACAAGACCGTCTCCAACCTAGAATCGACGGATGACGGGATGAGGTCGAATCGATTGCTGAAGTCTCGCATCCAGCACTCTCGGCAGTCCCAATTGTCGAAAGATTTCTCAAAAGCCAGCAGGGAATCCAAAACTTCGCCAGCGGTAAAGCGCCGGGGTTGCTCCCCGACAATCCGATCGGGCGGCAGTTTCTCCAAGTAGGAGACGCTGCGGCGTAGCGCCATGTGAAGCGATTCCCGGTCAAGGTCGTCGGTGAGGGACGGCATAACCGAAACCGGCGCCCGCCCGGTAGTGCATGCAGCGGAGGCAAGCGCAAAGTAGAGGACCACGACCAACGTTTGAAGCAGCGCCCTGCATCTCTTGCACCGATTCTTTACTTGATACAAACTCTTCACCGGTGGATAAAAACGGAATCAGGGAAGAAGTCGCGCGCGTTCTCGACAAGCTCCCCAGGCAGTTTCGTAAGCAGCTGCACAACGTTGAAGTTGTGGTCGAGGAGCGGCCCGGGGAAGAGCTTTTTCTCGACGCAGGACTCGACCCCGAATACGACACGCTTTATGGGCTCTACCAAGGCGTCCCGCTACCCGATCGCTCCAGCCTTTACCCGCCCATTTTACCAGACAAAATCACAATTTTCTCGGAGCCTCTGCTGCGGGATTTTCCCGACCCGGACGAGTTGCGCGAGCAAATTCGCACCACCGTGCTGCACGAGATCGCCCACTACTTCGGATTTGACGACGATGAAATCGATAAGCTGGGGTACTAGACAGACAAGCCTCTCTACCGAGGAAAGGACTCTACAGCAAGCTTCCTAGCAAGAGATTGAAAATATTCCTGAACCTCCTCAAGCGAAATAGGAGCAATCATGAAGTCGGGGACCTTAGAAAGCCTGAAATCGGACAAGAGATAAGCCACCATCGCTTTTGAAACGCCTGCGTCTTTCTGCTGGGCTGGCTGGATAAACTTTTCCAATGGATATCCGGCGCGTGCGAGGAAATAGAGGTCGATATAATCTTTGATCTCTGCCCGGCTAACTACCGTACAAACCTTATTCGCAGCAATATCATCCAATGTATCCACTACGATTCCGTCAAATCCATTTTTTACTTGTGATATCTGTGGGACTATCTCTTTAACGAAGTCTACAATGACCGATTCCTCTTTCCGGGAAAGCCGATAACGATGAAACTGAGGCGCGGTCTGGAGCGAAGCAACCGAGGCACTTAACCTTGTTCCGGTATCGGCCACATAGAGAGGCACGCGGTCGAAGGCATCACTGTCCAACGTGAACAGATCCAAATCTTCGGAATAGCGGTGTTGAAGATAAAAGGCGCTTAGGGCTGTCCTCCCGGTTAAGAAAAAGGGCGGAGCCCCCTGGAAAAAAAAAGACAAAAAGTCCCGCTGCAAGGCGGAGAGGATATCTTTAGCTGATAAGGCCATGTTCGCGCCACGTAGCGTAAAAGAACTCCCAGAACCTTTTCTTCCGTCCCAGTTTCGGGCGAAGTCTTTCCCAATGAGAGGCCAGAAACATCGGAGAGAGATAATCCCAGACTTCTTCAAATCGTGCTTCTCTCAAGATCTTGGCCGCGTAATAAAGACGCTCTTCCCCGTTTCGACCATCCAAAAGTTTCTTGAGATCGTCTCGAGTAAGCGGTTCATCCCACAAAAAATTGGGTCTGTCAGTCAGCCCGTGAATCATATTGTCATGCTACCATTATTTCCCCAGGCCTTAAACTCGCTATCAAGCACTTCGGGCAGCTACTGAGTCTCGGCCTAAATCTCCTTCTTGTTAATCCCTGATGTCCTGTAAAAACCACTCCGTCGGCAGCTCCCGGCCCAGTCCTTTCTCCTTGGCCAAGTGATAAACTTTCCCGGCGCATGCGGCGAACTGAAGTCCCTGCGTGCCGGCATTGATGAAAAAAGTAATCTGCTTGTCAGTGGTTCTTCCCGCAACCTTGCCGGCTCTAAAGTCCATGAAATATTTAAAGTGGTCGCCTCTGTAGTTGTCCACCACGGGATTGGGAATCCGACTCCTTT
>JAHKKJ010000318.1 GCA_020027655.1 Deltaproteobacteria bacterium
GAGCCCGCGTTGAAGAATTCGGTCTTGATGAACGGATACTTCTTGGTGAAAGCATCGAAAAGTCTCTTGATGTCTTCAATACTGGTCGAAGTATACCAGATCAGGGAGGCTTCCTTTTTTGCTCCCTCGATAAGTTTGCCGGTGTGACTGTCTTGGGCAACGGAGCCGGGCGGAAACCCGATCACAAAGAAAAAGATCGTGGAGAACACAAGCAAAGAAGCGCTTCTATAGAGGCGGTTCATCATGTCCTCCTTCAAGACGGGGCCGGGCTCACATGGATATTACACGGACCTTGGAGTCGACCAATTTAACTGACGCTTATCTATTTGAATCGGCAGGATCCTGTCAAGTAAACAAGCAGCAGAGGAACGACGCAGCGGACAGAGAGAGGGTAGGTTATTGCTGAGTTTCGGTCTCGGGAGAGGTGATGTCCTCTTCGGCTACGTCTCCATACGGCCATGGGCGGCCCAAGTTGAGAAATTGCTGTTTGAGGAGTCGAATCATCTCGATTTTAGAAGGAAAGCTACCCCCTTTAAACACTCCTTGATGGCAGTGATAGTTTTTCTGGTCTTTATCATAGTGGCACCCGTAGGAATCCAGTTCGCCCTCATGCGAGTAAGTGGGACGCGGGACAACTAGTAGTAGAAAAAGGCTTAGCGTCAAACCAAGTAAAATTCTAGTGGTCATGGGCATATTTAAACCTTTCCCTCATCAATTTAACGCAACATTATATGCCATTTGGAGGCTGGCGAGAATGCCCGCGTGTGATGATCGATAGGTGCCCGGAAGTACTAGTGTGGTGTCTCAGAAGTTCGCTACATAATTGAATCGTCATTCCGGGCAAGCTGGCGATAGCTAGCGCGACCCGGAATCCAGGAAAATCGAAAACTTCTGGATGCCCGCTTTCGCGAGCATGACGGTAGGGAGACCACCGACTTCTTTTGGGAATTTCTGAGACAGGACACTGTGGATCGTGAAGGTTGTGTCTGGAAGGTATGCCGGTGAATGTACCGATAAGCGTGAACGTGTCCGTGAGTAATGTTAGGCGAGTAAGTAAACCCCACGGGTTACATACCAAAAGGTTTTCTTAACATCCGGAAGACAAGTTCCTTGAGATCGTTGCTGACGTTTGCTGATAGCTCGGATATCTCCTCGCCTCTCAGAATAGACTGGATCACGCAAGTCCGCTGCTCCGGCATTACCATCGAGTACCACAGGCGGTCCGGGAAGACCGCTATGTTTGGCGAGGCGGTACAAGCGCCGAAGCATATAAACGGGACCACCCTAAATGTTTGTTGCCCGCCCAATGCCGTCCGAATTTGACCTAGGAGTTCCGCAGATCCTTTGGTAAGGCAATTCTTTCCTTGACAGATAAAGACGTAGTGAGTGTCACCGGGTACTTCCATCCGACTGCCTTCAGTACTGCGACTGTAAGTTCCTCAAGTAGCCGCCATCGCGACGATTCGATTCAGAATGATTGCAAGGAGCTTGCGTATGAACCGGAAACCTGCCGCCGGCTGACCTTCAAGGAGATTCATAAGCTCCACGCCATCAACGATGATGAGTCGTGTTTCCTGAACAGCCAGCGCATTAATAAGCCTGTAATTCCCCTCTCCTGCCAAGGCTCCCCATCCAAAAAACTCCCCGGGCTCTCGGATCGTACCGGGTTTTGACTCGTCAGCCGAAATTAATCCGTAGCCTAGCTCCACGGATCCTTCCGCGAGAATAAAAACATCTTTACTCAAGTCGCCGATGCGAAAGATGACTTCCCCTTTTGAAACTTTGACCTCACGACAAATTCCGGCGATATCATTGAGAACCACGGCAGGAAGCTCGCAGAAGAGCTCAGAACGGCTTAACAGGTCTGGAATCGTCATTAGACTCCCTCATTGAGTCAGGCCGACCAGTCGCTGGAGCGCGTTAGCGTGATCCGTTCCATCAGCGATCATTTCTTCGAGCCTGATTTTCAGACCGATGTCACCGTAACTTTCAGCCTGGCCGGCCCGTTCTCGAAGGCGGCTGACGATTTTCCATTCGGTTGCGATATCCTCGTCGATCATCTTTCCGACATCGACGGGAAGCGGCACCTCCGCGATTGAGGTTGTAGGTGTCCCGCCGAGGATGGCTATTTTGTCCGCAAGGAATTGGGCGTGCTGCAGTTCCACAGGCAACTCTTTTTGCAACAACTCCCGGAGTTCATGGCCGAGCAGGCCTCCCGCCGTGCTCGCCTGATATACCGAGCGAACAATCCCAGCAAGCTCAAGAGCCAGATCGTCATTTAGACCGGCAATCAATTTTTCCTTCGCCTCATTTGCCATTGTGCGTTCCTCCTATTGTTTCTATAAGACGCTTCATGCGGAACGTAACATTACAGCACGAACCGAATCAACAGTGATTCTCAATATGCAGATTCGTAGTATCACTTCCAGAGACTTTCGAAGAACCCCGATTGCTTCAGCTCTTCGACGTAGCTGTTGTCGAAGAAAGCCGAGGTGGGAGTATTCTGCAGCGCCTTGGCATCGACCAGATTCATCTGCGCGAGCTGTTGCGCCATCCATTGCATCGCGCCCGGTGGGACAGTGGGGTCTCGGGCGAAGTTCTCGACGACGTAAAGATAACTCTGCTGCAGCAACTCCGGGTCGTCGATGTGGAGGTACTTCGAGATCAGCTTTTTCGTCAAACCTTCGTTGGTTGTCATCAGCTTTGTTCCCTCCGCGGTGGCTTTGATCATGCGGACGACGACATCTCGATTGCCCGCAGCATAGGATCTTCTGGCGACCACCCCATTGGTCAAAAAGCCGATTCCCAATTTTCTCAGATCCTTCGGCGAGACGATCTCGCGGAACCCCTGTTTTAGTAGAGTAAAATTATGTGGAGGAGAAACCATGGACCCATCCACCGACCCTTTGGAAAGCCCCGCCATCGTTTCCGCCAGTCCGCCCATCTGCAGGATCGTGACGTCCTTAATATTGTTCCGCTCCAAAAGGGCGCGAAGCGCAAGGTCAGTGACCGCCCCGAATCTGGTGATTCCGACCTTTTTCCCTCTTAGGCTGCCAAGCTCTGTAATCTGTGGGCGAACCATCAGGGACTGAGTGAAATACGGTACCGTCGCCGCGATCTGGATGATGTCGCCTCCTCTCAGAACGTTCGAAACGACCGCCGGTCCGCCAAGGCCCGCGACATTGGCGGATCCTGAGAGCATGGATTGAACCATGACCGTAGAAACGCCGACAAAAATCATGTCCACGTTGAGACCGTTCTTCTCAAAAAGGTTGGCTTCCTTGGCGACGATCCACGGCATGCTGTTGAGACCCATGGGGCCATAGGGAAACGGAATCTTCAGCGAATGCTGGGACAACGCAGCAAAGGGAAAAATAAGAATAAAGAAAAGAGCCAATAACGGGATATAGCTGAAACGAACTTTCCGCGTGAAAAACCGCTGGGCCATAGGTTACTCCCTCAATCTTTCGAAGTCGTCAATGGCAGTCAGCGATGCCATATCGCTTGAAGTGCTGCCGGTCAAGCTCAAACAACAGCCGGTCTCTTGTCAAGAAGAACATCATGGTCTATGAACCGATGAAAGCACAGCGAATGTCAGGATTGGAGGTTTGGAAATGTCATTTCTGCAGTTGAAAGATACAGAGCTTTATTATGAGGTCCATGGCCGCGGCCAACCGATAGTCTTCCTCAGTGAAACGGCTTGCGACGGTGAGGTCTGGAAAATACATCAAGTGGAGGAATTTTCCCGCGACCATCAGGTCATCCTGCACGATTATCGTGGGACGGGACGCTCGGGCAAACCCTCCATCGACTACTCAACGAAGATGTTTTGCGACGATGCGGCCGCGCTGATTGATCATCTGGGCGCCAAAAAGGCGATCGTGATCGGTCATTCCATGGGCGGCAGAATCGCCCAACTGCTGGCGCTGGAATATCCGGACAAAGTGGACAAATTAGTCCTCGCGTCCACCGGCGCTGCTTTTCCCGCCACCAAAGGGCTTCCCCTCAAGATTTGCCAAGAAATGATCGAGTGGGGTTACGAAAAATATGTGCGCGATCACTCCATTCTTGTTGGCTTCACCGATGAGTTCACAAAACAGTATCCGGAGCGTGTAGAGAAATACCTCCAGGTGCGGATGGCGAATCTCTGTCCTGTGGAGTTCTACCTACGCCATCTGATCGCGCGCCAGAGTCACGATACCACCGGCCGTCTCAAAGATATCCGCGTACCGACACTCATCTTGGTGGGGGAAGACGACCGCAACGTTACCAGCGATATCAACCACCGGAGCTCATCCGAAATCCTGGCCCAGGGAATTCCGAATTCAAAGCTTGTAGTGCTCTCCGGAGAGAGACATAGCTATTTCTTTGTCAACCCGGCTGCGGCTCATAGGACGATCCGCGAGTTCATAAAGAGTTCCTAGTGTCAGTTGCATTAGAATGTCATTCTGAGCCGCAAGGCGAAGAATTCTTCGACCGCGTTCAGGAAAGGTCTGATAGATCCTTCACTTCGTTCAAGATGACATATTAGCCTGGATATTCATGCTCCGAGGAAAAACCACGACACAGTATCGATCAAGGGGCGAGCTTGGAGGAGCGAAGGCACAGAGGCAAACTAGCTTCAATGACGATTATGGTGCGTGGCGGTGCGCTCGAATTGTTTTCCAGGTATCTGCTCCAGAACTTGCGTTTGCAGGCCGCCTCAAGGTATAGGCCCATTGCCTTCGATCCGGAGGGCTCGCCCCTTGATCGTGGGTTCCAGTGAATAATCCCGCCTAGGAGGTCTTTCATGCCGTACGTGAAAACAAAAGATGGAGTGGACATTTATTACGAGGCGTTTGGCGAGGGCAGGCCTTTTCTTTTCCTCAGCGAAACCGCTTGTGACGGCGCCGTGTGGAAAATCTACCAGGTCCCGGAGTTCGCGCGAGATCACCGCGTGATCATTTTTGATTATCGCGGTACCGGCTTGTCCGGTAAACCTTCGGCGAAATACTGCACGGATATGTTCGCTAATGATGCGGCCGCGGTTATGGATCACCTGGGTCTTGAAGGCGCGGTTGTGTGCGGCCATTCGATGGGCGGAAGAGTGGCTCAGTTGCTTGCCCTGGATCATCCCCGCAAGGTCAGCAAGCTGATCCTCGCATCCAGCGGCGCAGCACACCCCGGAGAAACAGGGATTCCACTCAGGATCGCCAAAGAGATGGTTGAG
>JAHKKJ010000319.1 GCA_020027655.1 Deltaproteobacteria bacterium
GCGGCGCTCATGGTTTTAAAACAGGCGGGGGAGAAACTCACAAACCTCGACCCTAAGGCGCTGTTTCGCAGAAGTTGGCGCTGGCAAGCCTATTGCGCTCTTCCGCTTCTTCTCCTTTGGCTCGGACTTCTATGGTTTGATGTCGGTCTTCGATTCGACAGCGATTTGCAGCTTTCAGCTCCGAAGACCGTGGCGCAGAAGCTACGAGAGTTTTCTCGAGAACTCCAGGAGAAGGCGAAGAACGAGGGGCTGCACGAAAGCTTCCGCATGGGTCGAGAGTTGGAGCAGGTGGCGCAGAAGGGTATCGACGCGAAAACCGGCGATGAAAAGTTCAAAGCCGATCTGGCGGGAATGCAAAAGAAGATTGCAACGATGGGAAAATCAGCCGCCGAACAACAGTCAGCTGCTGAGAGCCAGCAAGACCTTAGGGATCTGAAAGCCGAATTGGAAGCAGCGCGGGATCTCCTCAATATTGCCGATGCGGCCAAAGGGGCTCAGGAGTTGGGCAAACAGTGGCTCGATCAATTGGCGACGTTGCCCCAACTCAAAAAACAATTCGAACGAGAAGGCCAAGCGGGACAGAGCCTCAGTCAGAACGATCTCAAATCTTTCCTCGACAAATTGGAAAAGCAGGCCACCGGAGAACTGGACCGGCGGACCCTGTTGGATGCCCAACAGTTTCTCGAGCAACTGATGAAACAGGGCCAAGGAGAGAAGGGTGAAAGCGATGTGCGGATGGCCGGACAAGGAGAGCGAGATTCACCGGATGACGGTGAACGGACGAACAATAGGAGCAATTTGCCAGGAAAGGAGCCCGGCAAGAGAGAAGCGGAATCGCCGTCTCTTCCGGAATTTCAACCGGGAGCGGCGGCTCATGTCAAAGGCTTGCTCGGTGAGGGCAACAGTAGCGGCTTGGTCTTAAAGGCAAAACCGTCGGCCGGCAAGAGCGAAGTGTCACAGGACGAAGTTATCGCCTCCTATCGTCGCCAGGCGGAGGTCGAGCTCAACACGGAGCGGGTGCCTGAGGCGCTGAAAGAGACGATTAAGAATTACTTTCTTTCCCTGGGAATTGGCGAAGGAGTGAAGTGAGCAAGATTTTGGCATCCACACCTAAAGGAGAATCGACCTCATGGAAGCGGTGGCAGAAATCGAAGCGCGAATGCAACGCGCTCGTCGTTCTTTCGATGATCTAAAAGCGGAGATGGCGCGCATGATCGTCGGCCACGAGGATCTCATCGAACAGGTTTTCATCGCGCTGGTTTGCGGTGGTCACTGCCTGCTGGAGGGGGTGCCGGGATTGGGCAAAACGCTCATGGTGCGTAGCCTCGGTGAGATCCTGAGTCTTAGTTTCTCGCGTATACAGTTTACGCCTGATCTCATGCCGGCCGATATCACGGGCACCAATGTGCTCACCGACGATCCGTCCGGGAGAAAGATCTTCGAGTTCCAGCGCGGCCCCGTTTTTGCCCATATTGTGCTGGCCGACGAGATCAATCGCGCTACGCCCAAGACTCAATCCGCCCTGTTGGAAGCCATGCAGGAGCAGAGTGTAACCGTTGGCGGGAAGGCGCACCGTCTGGAGAATCCGTTCATGGTGCTGGCGACACAGAACCCCATCGAGATGGAAGGAACCTATCCGCTTCCCGAAGCCCAGGTGGATCGTTTCTTCTTCAAACTCTTGCTCCAGTATCCGACTCGCGAGGAGCTGGCTCGCATTGCCGATTTCACAACCGCGGGACCACCGGCGGCACTGCGCGAAGTCCTGGACACAGCGGACATCCTGCAGATGAGACAATGGGTACGCGATGTGCCTCTCGCCGACATTGTGAAAGACTATGCGGTTCGGTTGGTGCTGAGCACGCATCCGCAGCGCGAGCGAAGCAACGAGGCTGCGCCGTTAGCGCAGAAGTTTGTGCTCTACGGCTCCAGCCCCAGAGGACTGCAGAGTGTGATTCTTGCGGCCAAAGCCCGGGCGCTTCTGGCGGGGAGGCCGAATGTTTCGTTCGAAGACATTCGACAGATGGTGCCGCCGAGCTTGCGCCATCGGCTGATTCTCAATCTCGAAGCCGATGCCGAAGGGATCGGCGCGGAGAAGATTCTCAGCGAAGTCGTGGAACGGGTTTCGGAAGTTTCATAGAAGGGAAGTTTCATGAGTTTCGAGTCTGGGGTACGGGGTGTTTTGTACGAGCGTTGGAGAGAGGTCCTTCGCTTTGCTCAGGATAAAAAAAGGCAAAGGGCCCCAAATAACCAGACTGTAGACGCTCAACAATTTGCTACTGCCGCACCCGAAACCAGAAACCAGAAACCCGAAACCTTCTTTGACGCGGAGTTTTTGAAAAAGCTCGAGCGGCTGCGGCTGATCGCCAAGCGGCTGAGCTGGGCCAACGCCAAAGGCGAGCATCCCTCATCCCGAAGAGGCTTCAGCCTCGAGTTCTCCGATTACCGGAGATACCAGCAGGGCGATGACCTGCGCTACGTCGACTGGAATATTTACCGGCGGCTCGATCGGCTGCTGCTGAAGGTTTTTACCGCGGATGAGGAGATGAACGTTTACCTGTTGGTCGATACCAGCCGATCCATGGCCGAAGGTACGCCGCCGAAGATTGACTATGCCAAAAAAGTTGCCGCGGCGTTGGGTTACATCGGCCTTAAGAATTTGGACCGGGTCGGTGGCGTTGCGTTTTCATCTGCCCTACAAGCTCCCCTTACCTTGGGAAGAGGACGGAAGCAGGTCCTCAGTCTGTTTAGCTTCCTCAGCAAGCTATCGTGCCATGGCGAGACTAATCTGCGATCCGCTGCTCACTCCTTCACCAATCTTTTTCCTCATCCCGGCCTCGTCGTCATCGTCAGCGATTTGTTCGACCCCGCTGGCTGGCGCGCCGCTCTTGAGGAGCTCGCGATAAAAAAATATCAGCTCCTGGTGATTCATATCTTGGACGATCAAGAGATCAATCCCAAGCCCTGGGGCGATGTGGCGCTCAACGATGTGGAAAACAGACAGGAACGCAGATTGTTTTTGGACGTGGATCTGGTTCGCCGCTTTCAGAAAGAACTGACGGACTATTTCACCGAGATCGAAACGGTTTGTTCCGGCCGTCGGATCGATTACCTGCGGACGACGACTCAAATCCCCTTTGACGAGTTTGTGCTGCAGACGCTACGGCAAGTGAGCAGTGTGACGTAAGCTATGGTCTGGGGTGTTCCATACGCGCTCCTGCTTTTTTTTGGGGCTATACCTCTCATTCTCTTTCTCCATAGCCTCAAGCCCAAAGGATTCAAAGTAAGCACCACGACGCTGTTTCTTTGGGAGCGGGTGCTGAAGCAGCGGCCGCTGGCGACGCGGATCGGCTGGCTCTTCAGAAAAAATCTGCTGCTGATTCTACAAATTCTAGCAGCCTGCCTTCTCATCGCCGCGCTGGCCGACCCGTCGCTGCTTCATTTCGGCGCGCCGTCAGGCGACATGGTGGTGGTGGTCGACTTGAGCGCCAGCATGAAGGCGAGAGGGCCATCGGGAACTCGCTTCGAGGCGGCGCGAAAAGAGTTCCTGTCCTTGGTTGATGAACTGTCGTCGGGTCAGAAGATGATGCTCATCGGCGCTGGCGCCCAGACGCGTCTCATCGTTCCTTTCACTGCGGACAAGCAAAGGCTCCGTGACGCCGGACGAAGTATGGTCGCGACGGACGTGTCCGGGCGGATGAAAGAAGCGATTCTTTTCGCCCATGCGTTTCTCAAACGGGGAAGCCCGGATCATGTGGTCGTAATCAGCGACGGGGCTTTCGCCGGGGCTGAAGACTTCGCCCGCCAAGCCGCGCACCTGCGCTTGATCAAGGTCGACGGCGGCCGCGACAACGTGGGCATCGTCGGTTTCGAGGTGCGGCGGCATGCTGATCGTTCATCCCAATATGAAGTCATGGTGCATCTTAGAAACTTCACCGCGAAAGCGATTCGCGCGCCCTTGACTGTAACCTTAGGGGACGCAACGCTCGTACGCGAGTCGATCGATATCGAATCCGACGGTCGGCGGGTTTTGATCTATCCGTTTAAGGGATCTCTGGCGGGGACCCTGGCCGCCCGTTTGGAAATCGACGACGACTTTGCCACGGACAATCGAGCCTATTTGGCGGTGAGCGATGCGCCGCCGGTGCGTCTTCTTTACGTCGGTCCCGGCAATCCGTTCCTGAGCAGCCTCCTGCGCTTTTTCCCCAATGTTCAAGTAACCGCCGCGCAGCCGGGCGAGCCTGATGCCTCCCACTTCGAGAACCAGTATGATCTCGTGATTTTCGATCGGGTACCCGTACCCACACTGACCCAGGGTAATTTCATTCTCATCAACACTGTGGCGCCGAATTTACCGTTGCAGGTTCAGGGTAAGGGTAGAAATCCTCGCATCGTCGCTCCCGTAACCAAGCACCCCATCACTGATGGTTTAAGTCTCGCGGATCTTCAAGTACGGGAATCTTTGCGGGTGGCGGTGACGGGAGACGGCGTCGTCTTGGCCCGCTCGCCGGAGAGTCCAATGCTTGTTGCCCTGGAGCGAGGCAAGCTGCGCTTGCTGTTCATCGCTTTTGATCTCATGGCTTCGGACCTGCCGCTCAGAGTCGCTTTTCCGATTTTGTTTCACAATACCATCGAGTGGTTTCAACCTCAGCGCGTTGAATTCCCCTCCCATAATGTGCAGGCAGGAACGCCATTCCTGCTGCGTTTGCCGGTGGGCGATAGTGATTTGCAGATCATGACCCCAGCGGGGAAAAAAGAGCAATTGAAAGTCGCTACCAGTCCCCTGGTTTTTACCGATACCTTGGAAGCGGGCCTCTACAGCTATAAGAGCGCAAGCCGAGAGGGTCGCTTTGCGGTCAATCTCTTTGACGAGGGTGAATCGCAGATCGCTTCGCGCTTGAATATGAGTGTGGCCAACACCGGCGCAAGCGGTCAGGAAGGCCCCGGAGCGACGGCAAGCGGATTTTCTCTCTGGCCCCTATTGCTGGCCGGCGTACTCATCTTGCTCGCTCTGGAACTTTTCCTGGCTTTTCGTACGGGAGTTCCACTCTATCCTATTGTCGCTCGGGGGGTGGCGCTGGCGGCGCTTGTTGTGGCGCTGGTGAACCCGAGGATTTTCAAAACAACCAACGCTTTGGACGTCGTGCTGGGGGTCGACCTCTCGCGCAGCGTCGGGCAAGAAGGTCGAGAAAAAGCGCGCGAGAT
>JAHKKJ010000320.1 GCA_020027655.1 Deltaproteobacteria bacterium
AAACTGCTCTACGATCGCGCGACCCGGCCCCGCGTGTGGACGCTCGCCGCCCCGTATGATCCCAACCTGCCGATCCGCGGTCGCTATGTCAGCCTACAACTTGTCGTAGAGCCGCGCGGGGTTCGCGAAACCAAACCGGGTTCGGTCTCGCAGCCGCCGCAGTCAATCAACCTGCGCGTCGAAGGTAACCGGCTGGTGGCCGAAGCGAATGCGCCGCAGCCCGATTACGATCCTTCTGATCTGCATTTGCGATTCATCGAGCGTCGCGGCGAAAAACTGGCAATGCTCGCCGAACCCGTGGCGTTCTTCATTACTGAGCACATTCCCGATCCCTCGCGTCGCCAAGAGGGTGAAGAACTCTGGGTCGAAGTCACGATTCCGAAGCAAGGCCCTCCCCGTCCAATCCGCATGGGCGTGAAAAAAGCCGACGGCCCGATCATCCCACTGGAGCTTAAATAGAATTGTTCAGTCATTCCTAGTGTGGGGTCTCAGAAGTTCGTTAGAAACTCCACACGATGGCAGCAGCTGAAGTCGAACTCAAATCCCCCTTTGGTTCCCCCTTTTTCGAAGGGGGAATTTTCTCCGTGGGATTCTAACCCCTCTTTGGAAAAGAGGGGAAGGGGAGATTTTCGGACGGAATGAAGCGGGATTTATATAGCGAACTTCTGGGACAGGACACAGTTCTCGAAAGCGCGTATGTACCTGTGATACCTTACGGGTGTGATTTATGAGTGGGAAGCGGCAAAGGCGAGTGTTAGTCGGTTACAATATGAGAAGAACATCAGCAAAGAAAGTCGATGACGAGCTTCGGCCTGAGTATGACCTGTCGCAACTCAAGGGCGGCGTCCGCGGTAAATACTACAAGCGGGCTATGGCTGGAACAAACTTGGTGCTGATTGAGCCAGATCTGGCGAAAGCGTTCCCTGATGCCGACTCGGTGAACCGGGCGTTGCGTCTTTTGGTTGATGCCGCCAGCTCCGCCACAAGACGACGTCAAACGCGATCTGCGTCCAACAAGAGAATCAAGCGGACCGCTTAGGAGAAACGGTGCACAACGCGTTTTTTGACCGATCATTCACGCCATGAAGATCAAATACTTTCAGGACACTGATACGCTTTACATTGAATTTCGTGCCGCCGAGGTTGCTGAGACCAAAGACCTCGATGACAACACACTGCTGGATCTCGACCGCAACGGGAATATTTGCGCTATAACGATCGAGCACGCTAGCGAGCGCGCGGAGATTCCGAAGTTTTCATACGAACAGCTTATTGAAAGATATTGCAGCAGATTTGCTCTTCCCAGATTGCGGGGTTCCCAAATATACCGCCGGAAGAGTTGGCAGTTCACCTAATCCGTTAACTGGCTTACGTGAGTGTAAGGTGACGTATGATCTGCTATACAATAACGAGAAGCTCCGAGTGGTTCAGCCGGAAGCTGAAGGGATTTCATGATCGTTCCGAATGCAGAGCGTGCTATGGTAGACATCCGCAAATTGCGCGACTACTGCTTGAACCCTCTCCATGATGATGGAAAACACAAAGCGCGATTGTTTGCCGCCGTGGACATCACCGCCAATGATGCGCAAACATTGCGCGACGTCATACTCCAGGCGGTTAAGACGCATGAAGCGCAATTGGGACGACGAGATATCTACGGACAACGTTATATCGTCGACTTTTCAATGACATGGCACGAGAAACAGATCACAATTCGTAGCGGGTGGATTATCGAGCACGGGACGGATACACCGCGACTGACAACATGCTATCCACTCTAAACAAAAGAGGTGTGCAATGACAACTCCCATCAAACTCCTTGATGTCGTGGCGCTCACGGTTGACCTCCCTGAATACAATCTCTGGCGCGGTCAGGTGGGTACAGTGGTCGAGATTCTGGTTGGCGGTAGTGCTTTCGAAGTTGAATTCAGCGATCGAGAGGGGCGCACGTACGAGTCCGTCGGCCTACGTCCAGACCAAATTATGGTGTTGCACTATGAGCCCTTGACTGCCCCGCCATCCTCAGCTCAGGAACCGGCATAGGGGAGCTATCTCAACTTGGGAGCCTATACTCAAGGAACACCAGCTAACAACCGGGGGGAAGGTGTCAGGAACCTTTTATTCATTCGCCGTGAGATGAGAGCTTGAACACACTGCTGGATCTCGATCTCAACGGGGATATTTGCGCGATAACGATCGAGCACGCTAGCGAACGCGCGGAAATTCCGAAGTTTTCGTACGAACAGATCACCCCTTAAGCTGCCTCTTGGCTGATGCTCATCTCAGCTGACCAGGAAACCAGTTTGATGAGCGAGAAAATCAGAACAAGCTTCTCAGCATATGCAGAGCACCATTGGGAATTCCCGTCACGCGCTCAAGACGAGCGCCCGCAAAAGCAGCCCACGCTGGCTACCAGGAAGTCGTTGGCAATCTTTTAAGTAACCTTCGGACTAATCCGTAATTCCGCTACCCAAGAGATATGCTCTGATCGTAACCGCATCTATCATTTTCTTAATGATTTTATTTCCCCCGTTTCACCTCAAGTTAGAGGCCGTTACCGAGAACTTAGGCTACGGATTCATTCTCACTCCGCCAAAGAGCGGACGTTACGCTCACTTGTATGGTTCGATCGACCTACTGACTTTGTTTACTCAAATTGTTGGGGTTAGCATAGTAGGATGCTTTTTAAGTTTTGCGTTTAAGGATAAGGCACCTTTCAATATCTAGACGATTTAGTGCGGCTTCCTCGGCAAAGGGTCAAGAAATATACAAGGAACAAAAGTATCCTGACCTGTAATTTGCCCGACTCCGAGTGATATAGAGCTACTCATTTATAGCGCTCGCGAAACACTATGTGGATTTGCGAGAAGGAAAAGGCCCAAAAAAAACCGTGGAATACATTATCCAGTGGGCATTTAGTGTATAGGTGCAAGCGCAGTTGAAGAGCCCTTGTATTCCACGTGGCTGTTGCAAGTTTACGGACGTCATTGAGCCTCTGCTTGTACCGAACCATTTGACTCGCTGGTTTCTCCCTTGAAATCGGCTACTGCTAGGTGAGGGCGCATGCAACTCATTTCTTGGTTCCCTCAGCCTTGACATCCAAGCGCCCCTCCCATATTTCAGTTTGAAGAATATCTTTCGTTAACTCGTTCGATGACCAAAACGGCTCTGGCCACCGGCAGGAATCCGAGGTAAAACGGTGCGCATTGAACGAATAAACGCTAGCCAAAGATATTTGGAATTTTTGGGATGAAGAAGAAGTCGGATAGAACCACTTCTCGCGCCAAGGCGCCAAGCACGCAAAGAAAGACCATTACTTATTCCTCCGAACCTTGGCGCCCTTTGCGCCTTTGCGCGAGACACTTTTTTTACGAACACTTACGTAACAATCTAAGAGGAATTTAAGCATGCCACGGGCCAGGAATCCCCGTCTCAATCCGGTTAAGTACGAAACGTTCCTGCATCGCCTCTGGGCGATCGGAGAGGAGGGCAGGAGCTCCATCCAGAGGGTCACCGCCTCGCCCATCGTATCCCAAGGCGGCGAGTGCATGGCCTCGTTCTATACCGCGGAAGGCACCATGATCCTTGCTTGCTCCGGTCACCTGAGATTTGCCGCCGCCACTTCCGACGCGATTAAGAAACTCATTGAGTGGTTTGCAAAGAGTCCGGGTTTTTTCGATGGCGACCAGTTCTTCTTCAACGATCCATACATCGCCGGCGCTCACACCTTCGATATGATGATCATCAAACCCGTCTTCCACCGCAACCAACGGGTGGCGTGGGTTTCATCGAGCATTCACACCGCCGATACCGGCGGTGTTTTGCGCGGCCTCGCCAGCGAAGTCTACCATGAAGGCATCCGCATTCAGGGACTGAAGCTCGTTGAGAAAGGCGAGTTTCGCGAAGACGTGTTCCGGAGCCTCACCCAACAATGTCGCGATCCGGAGTATGTGGGCCTCGATCTTAAATCGCAGATTGCTTCCAACAACGTCTGCGCCAGGCGTTACAACGAACTCATCGAAAAACTCGGCCTCGATTTCGTCGGGCAGGCAGGAGCGAAAATGATCGCCGACTCAGAGCGACTCGCTCGGGCGCGCCTGCGCAAACTTCCCGACGGCAAATGGTTTTCACGGGTCTTCGGCACCGCGTGGGACAGGCGTGAAGGCAAAGTCAAAGAGTATCAGATCGCCTGCGCCATGAGTAAGAAAGGTGAAGATCTGTTGCTGGACTTCGAGGGCACCAGCGCCGAGATGACCGACAGCACGAATTCAACCTTGGCTGGAACCATCGCTCAAATTGCAGTGGTCATGACCGATTTCCTTTTTTGGGATGTCCCCTGGAGCGATGGGCGGCTCCGGCCGGTTAAAATTCATGTGCCCGAAGGGAGCATCTTGAATTGCACTTTTCCCGCCGCGTGCGGGGAGGCTCCCGCGGTAGGCGTCCAGGCGAAAATTGCCGTGAGCGACTGCATCGCGCGCATGCTTTACAGCGCGGGCTATCAAGACATCAACGCCCCGTGGCAGGGGATTTGGTACACAGGAGGCCCCGGGTTCTTCTATGGCGGGCATAATCGCGACGGCATTCCCGTCGCCCAAGGTCTCTACGATGGACATGGGGCTGGCCTCGGCGCCACGCCCACACGCGACGGAGTTCATTGCGGCGGGAATATGAACATCCCCTCCGGTGGCATCAGCGACGTGGAGCGGATCGAGATGCAGTACCCGTTTCTCTATTTCACTCGCAATCTTTACCTCGACGGCGGCGGCGCCGGCAAGTTCAACGGCGGGACCGGAAGTTTTCGCATTTACATGATCTACGGCTCACAAGATTGCAGCGTCAGTTACCGTCCCTACAGTCGTCTGCCGGAAGGCGTCGGTCTTTTTGGTGGCAATCCTGCGGGCATTGGCGGAATCCGCGCGGTTTATCAAACTGCCGGCGCTTCACTTATGGAACGCTTGAAAAGTGGTCAATATCCCGTCCAACCGGATCAAATCGAAAGTGGCAACTGGGGAACCGTCGTTCACCCGGCCGAAATTAAAGGCAGAGTGAACCTTCCCGAGTTCACCATTGTGGCAGACTTCGTTGCCGGCGGCGGTGGTTATGGAGATCCTATCGAGCGCCGGCCTGACGCGGTGGCGAAGGATGTGAGACGAGGCATTGTTTCACCGCGCATCGCGGAAGAAATTTTTGGCGTTGTGTT
>JAHKKJ010000321.1 GCA_020027655.1 Deltaproteobacteria bacterium
AGCATTCGGGAATGACGGAATCTAACGGGTCTGGGAGATTGATCTTTACGCAGCGAGCTTCGGCGGATCAAACCCATAGGTTTGATAATATCGGGAACGACTCGGGCCCCGCGTTATCGCAACATGATTGAAAATCGCGAAGCTCGGCTCCAGACTTTGCTGCTTGCGCTCACTCTTGGATTGGCCACTGCCGCTTTCATCATCGCCAAGACGGGGAGGGACGCGCTTTTTTTTCAGGGCAGCGGAGGCCTGCTCCAGCTGCCACTCGTTTATATCAATATCGGCGCGGCTTCCTTGCCGCTCGCTCTGATCTTCGTCAAAGCAATGAAGACCTGGGGCGCCCGCCCTGCTCGCGTGGGAGTTCTGCTGCTCGCGGCTGCGGTAATGGCTGCCGCGGCTCCGTTCCTGGAGCCCGGAGACAATATACCGCTCCTCGCCATTTTCATGTTTATTCCGGCCATTTTCGGTCTTCTCTTTGCCAGTCTGTGGCTGTTGGCCACCGACATTTTCGAAAAAACCGAGAAACGCGAAGCAGCGCGCGCCTTCAGCAAAATCGGCGCCGGCACACTCGCTGGCGGCATGCTGGGCGGCCTGGTTGCCAAAGGGCTTGCGTCCCATCTTGACGCAAAATGGTTGATTTTTCTGGGCGCTACCGTCATCCTAGGCGTAACTGCTTTGATCCTATACATCCATCGCCGGTTCCCTACCAACGTCGTGACAAAGAAAGATCATGATAAGGAAAAAAGGACTGGGTTTTTGACCGCATTAAGTAATAAATATTCTCTGACGCTTTTGTTCATTTCGATGACTGGAGCGCTCGCCGGCTTGCTGATCGATTTCCAGTTCTATGCCGCGGCGGTGAGTGCTAACATGGGCTCGAAGGGGAACGCGAGCTTCTTCGCCAATTTTTATATCCTGCTGAATTTCATGTCTCTATTGCTCCAGCTCTTCGCAACGCCCAAGATACAAGACCGAGCCGGATTGCGAGGTGGGCTGATGGTGCTGCCCCTTGCGCTCATTGGCGGAGCCACTTTCGCCACCGCTGCGGCAACCGCTCTGAGCCGTTCTGTGTTGCGGGTGACGGAGGGAGGGTTGCGTTCGTCGGTGCATCGGTCGATTTGGGAGCAGGCTTTCATTCCGGTGGATTCCGCGGAACGCTCCGTCGTAAAAATCGCAGTGGACGGCATTGGGGCGAGAATCGCGGAAGCCATAGGTGCAGTCGCTATTCTTTTTTGGCTGAAACAAGCGGTGCCCGAGGGCATGATTTCCACGACCCTCGACACCGGTTGGATGGCATGGGCGACCCTTGTCACGGTGGCAGTTTGGTTGCTGATCACGCAGAAACTGAGAGTGCAGGTCAAGAAGGAAACTGTCGATATCAAGCGCGCAGCGGCACCGGACATCGAGTGCGAACGCTTCCCGGACCAGTGTCCCTGTACCACAGAGCTGGGCAAGGGGATCGCCTGATCCACCAAGTGCCCGTATGACAAATCTGGTCTATCGCCACAATCCCATCACCCGCACAACGCATTGGCTTAACGCGTTGGCTCTGGTGATCCTCGTCATGAGCGGTTTCCAAATCTTCAACGCGCACCCTCATCTCTATTGGGGAAGCACCTCGGAGCCTGACCAGGCGTTTCTCTCCATTGCGGCAGCTAATGACGACGGCGAAGTTCGCGGTTTCTTCCGCATCTATGGCTGGCAGTTCGACACGACAGGTGTTCTCGGCGTGCAGAACACAGAATTGGGTCCAGCCCCGCGCGCCTTTCCAAGCTGGCTGACCATTCCGGGATACTTTTGGTTGGCGGGCGGGAGACGATGGCATTTTTTCTTTGCCTGGATATTTGCGCTGAATGGACTTCTATACGTCATCTATAACATCGCCAACGGCCACATGCGGAAATTTTTGTTTACAGCGAAAGACGCCGCCCGCATGCCTGCTATGGCTCTCTATTACTTTCGAATCCGCAAAGCATCTCCTCAAGAAGGCGAGTATAATCCGCTACAAAAGATGGCGTATACCAGCGTCTTCTTCGCCCTGACTCCGCTCATCATACTCTCGGGAATGGCCATGTCGCCGCAGCTCAATACGGCGTTCCATTGGCTGCCGGCGATGTTCGGCGGGCGTCAATCAGCGCGCAGCATTCACTTCATCCTCACATTTCTTTTCGTTGGTTTTACCTTCGGCCATGTCTTTATGGTGCTGATGACCGGCGTCCTCAACAACATGCGCTCAATCGTTACCGGCTGGTATAAGGAAAAGGGTTCTGACTTCCCGGAGCCGGTGTGGCTTCAGGGTTTCAAAGAGGAAATGATTCAAAAGCCCGCCAGAGTTTCGGTATCGCACCAACTACCGGCGCCAGAGCCTGAGGAGATTGGTCCCGCGCAGAAAACGCACCAGGGTCGCGCCGACGCTCGACAGCAAGACAGCGGTATCCCGAAATCGGCAACCAACGACGCGCAAATTTCACCGGAAAATTCTCAACAAACCTTGCCAATCCATAAGAATGAGGCAAAAAAAGATATCGTGGAGTAAGATATGAATCTATCACGACGCAGTTTGCTTCTCGGCGCCGTTCAAGGCGCGGGCTTGTTGTTGCTTTCCGGCTGCGAAAAAGCTTTTAACAGCCTTCAGCAAAACAGGAAATTCCTCTCGCTGCTGGAATCGGCGGAGGGCGCCAATCAGCACCTGCAACGATTGCTCACCGGTAAGAATAAACTCGCCCAAGAATTCACCGAGCAAGATATCTCGCGCTATTTCAAGCCCAACGGTAATCCGCCCCCGATTACGATGGATTATACCGCGGATGCGGCAAAACAATGGCCGGCGTGGCGATTGGAAATCTCCGGCTCGGTGAAACAGCCGGCGCGGTTTTCGTTGCCCGAACTAAGATCTATGCCTTCGCGAACCCAAATTACTCGCCATGATTGTGTCGAAGGCTGGAGCGCGATTGCGAAGTGGAAAGGAGTTCCTTTAACAGAGATCATGCAACGGGTGCAGCCAACCCCGGAAGCCAAATACGTCGTCTTTCACTGCATGGACACAGATGACAGCGGCGCTCACTATTACGAGAGTATCGATTTCCTAGATGCCCATCACCCTCAGACGATCCTGGCTTATGAGATGAACGATCGCGCCCTGCCCATCGAACATGGCGCGCCGCTGCGCCTCCGAATCGAGACGCAACTCGGCTATAAACACGCCAAATACATCCGCAAGATCGATTTCGTCGCGAGCTACGAGAACATCGCTGCCGGAAAAGGCGGCTACTGGGAAGATCAAGGTTACGAATGGTACGCGGGAATCTGATCTAAGCCCGCAACCATCAACTAACCTGGGTCAGATTCGTCAAATCACATCCTCCTTGGAGCCTACTGGAGCACTTTCTCGGCGAATTTCGCCGCCGGCCTGCGGACATTGATGACTTTATCCTCGAGGTGATTTCTTACACGGTTATACTCTGCGATGGTCATCACGTCCTTGGCGGCATCCACGCCTTCTGCTCTCATCCATTTGGTGTCGACATCCAGGCGGCGAGTGCCCTGTTTCATCACCTTGGCATAAAACTCTTGGCCTTCTTTACTTAGAAACCAATTGACAAAGACCTTGGTCGTGTTCGGGTGAGGAGGATCTTTAACAATCCCAAGGACTCCGTAGCCGCTGCTGGCGGGCAAGCCTTCTTTGGGTCTCGGTACTTCCTTGACCGGGAGACCCGCGCTCATGAAGGGCTCGTACTCGGCACGACCCAGTCCGATAGTAATGGCAAGTTTGCCTTTTGCAAGCGCGTCGGCGATCTGCCGGAGATTGCGACTTAAAAAAAGATCTTGCTGCACGAGTTTTTGCAAGTATTCTTCACCCTTGGTCTCCCACATAAAAGACCACAACGATATGCCCGACCCGCCGATGCGCGGATCATTCAAACCGATCTTGCCCTTCCATTTAGGATTGAGAAGATCGTCGAAAGAGCGCAGTTCTTCCGGCTTGGCCAACTCGGCATTATAGAAAAGACCCTCCGTCCCGGCATTGGCGACAAACGAATAAAGAAATCGATTGGTCTTGAGGTTATCGTTCCAGATGTGTCCGCCCCACCAATATTTGGGATCTTTGACCTCAGGGAGAATCATGTAAGAGCTCACAGCGTCTAACATCCCGCCGTCTTGGAGTGACATCGCGGTGGTTGTGCCTTGAATAATCATGTCGAAATAACGCACTCCCGCTTTAAATTCAGAGGCAATTCGATTTGCGGAATCGGCTCCCCTGGAAACCACCAGCTCGGCTTCGATTCCAAACTTCTGCTTTAACAAAGGCTCTAACTCTTTTCTCAGCTCGGCGCTGGGAGGTATGGCAATGACGACCTTCCCTTCTTTTTTTGCGCCTTTCAATGCCGATTCCCATTCGGATTGCCACTCGGCTGCTCCGACCCGCCCGATCGTGAAGAAAACCAAAAGCAGGGTAGCTAAAGTCAAGCGTCTAAGTTTGCTCATGTCTTGTCCTCTTATTTCTACCACGTATTCCAGCGCTCGCCGCGCTTGATCATCCATTCGTAATAGTTCCATTCCGGCGAACGGGGCGGCCGTGATCCTCTTCGTTTCACTCGATCCGCTTCCACAAGCTTATACTTCTTCACCACGGCCGCAGGGAACGGACTTACCTTACCCACGCTCTCCGCCAGCGAGAGCATCTTAGCCGTACGCTCCAAGTGCACAGTGTTGAGACATGCCTCCTGGATCGTCCTTCCCGTGACGTTCGCCCCGTGCCCCTTGATCATCACCGCGCAATTATTCCCAATCATCTTGGCGGCCTTTTCGCCGTCTTCTTGCCAGGTACCGTAGAGCCAGGGACTTGTCGGAATTCCTTTGCCGAACTTGATCGAGTGCTGGTGAATGGGGACAATCTTCTTGCCAGTCGCTATCAAGGAAACGGCAACCGGTGGATGGCAGTGAATCACCGCACCCGCATCCTTTTTTGCCTTATACATACAAGTATAGAAAAAAATTTCCTCGGGAGGATCCCGCCGCCCGGAAATCAACTTTCCCTCCATATCGAACTCGAGTACGTCATCCTCGGGGATGCCGTGATCCAAGGGAGGCCTCAGGGGCAAGAGGAGAAAGCTATCGCCGCGCGGAGTCCTACAACTCACATGCCCCCACATGTCGGCCAACTCCCAGCGTAGAATCTGGATCGCCGTCGCCAA
>JAHKKJ010000322.1 GCA_020027655.1 Deltaproteobacteria bacterium
GCTCGTTTTCTTGTGCTGAAAAAAGATAAACGGATCTGGAACAAAAAAGCCCGCCGCGTAGAGCATGTTGGAGTCGCCTTCGCTGGCGGAAACGAGAAGAATCCCCTGATCGCTTCTGAGCTCGCGGGAACTAGGCTCAGGGGACGAGAGTTTTTTGGCTTTGGGTCGGTTGCTTTTGGCTTCGAACATGACGTGTTGTCGGACGCGCGGATAGTGCGCGTCCGTTCGTCCGTGGACTGTCAAGCTAGCAATTTCACAGCGGAACTTCAAGGCGTTCCGGAGAGCGCAACGGGCAAATTCTGTTGACACACTAGGCGCTTTTGTTATGATGCGCGGACTCACTTGTAAATTCGAGCCTTACTTCCGCGTCTAAGGAAATTTTCTTCATGACCACAACGAGCAATTTCGACAAGCTTCGCGAGCTGAACCAGAAAGCCGAAGCCGGCGGCGGAGCGCAACGGGGGCAGCGCCAACATGAACAGGGAAAGTTGCTGGCGCGAGAGCGTCTCGACATTCTCCTCGATGGCGGGAGCTTCGTCGAATTGGATCGGTTCCGTACCCATGAATGTAGCGATTTCGGCATGGATCAACAGAAGTTTCTTGGCGATGCCGTAGTGACCGGCTTTGGTGCCATCGACGGCCGGCTGGTCTACGCCTATTCACAGGATTTTACGGTTTTCGGCGGTAGCTTGAGCGGTGTAGTGGCGGAAAAGATCTGTAAAGTAATGGATATGGCGGTAAAGAATGGCTCGCCGATCATCGGCATCAACGATTCCGGCGGCGCTCGCATTCAGGAAGGCGTTACCAGCCTTGCTGGATATGGAGAAATCTTTCAAAGAAACGTCATGGCTTCGGGGGTTGTGCCGCAAATTTCAGCCATCATGGGACCGTGCGCAGGCGGAGCTGTCTATTCGCCGGCGATCACGGATTTTATCTTCATGGTAAAAACCAACAGCTATATGTTTATTACCGGGCCCGAAGTCATCAAGGCCGTAACCCATGAGGAGGTCACGAAGGAGGATCTGGGTGGTGCCGAGACCCATAGTGCCAAGAGCGGGGTCGCCCATTTCACCGCAAACACCGAAAAGGACTGTTTGCTGATGATCCGAGAACTGATCAGCTTTTTGCCCAGCAACAACCAGGAAGATCCCCCGTTTCATCCGACCAATGACGACCCATTGCGGCGCGACAAGAAACTTCGCGACCTGGTGCCCGACAATCCGAACCGCCCTTACGACATGAAAGAGCTGATTGGCGCGGTTGTAGACGAGAGCTATTTCTATGAGGTACAGCGTGAATTCGCGCCAAATATTCTGGTTGGTTTCGCGCGTTTGGGCGGGCGTCCGGTGGGAATCGTCGCCAATCAACCTGCGAACCTGGCAGGATGTCTCGATATCAATGCTTCCGTCAAAGCGGCGCGATTCATTCGATTCTGCGATTGTTTCAATATGCCGGTGGTGACGTTCGTCGACGTACCCGGTTTCCTGCCCGGCACATCCCAGGAGTATGACGGCATCATCCGGCACGGGGCGAAGTTGCTTTACGCCTACGCGGAGGCCACCGTGCCGAAGGTGGCGGTTGTGACGAGGAAAGCTTATGGAGGCGGTTATATCGTGATGTCGAGCAAGCATCTGCGCGGCGACATCAACCTGGCCTATCCGACGGGAGAGATTGCGGTCATGGGTCCGGAAGGCGCCATCAGTATCGTCTTTCGCGACGCGCTCAAAAAAGCTGCAAATCCTCTCAAAGCCCGCGACGAAATGGTCCAGCAATACCGCGAGACCTTTGCCAACCCGTTCAAGGCAGCGGAGTCCGGCTATGTCGATGCCGTCATCTATCCGGAGGATACCCGGCCGACACTCATTCGTTGTCTGGAAATGCTCAAAAACAAGCAGGATCATAATCCACCTAAAAAGCATGGGAATATACCGCTCTGAAAACGAACGGAACCTTAGCAGCACGTTCAATCCGTTCAAGCCGTTCAAAAAGTTCAAAACGGTTTTTGGATCCAAATGTTTAAGCGCATTTTAGTCGCCAATCGCGGGGAAATCGCGGTTCGAATCACCCGCGCCTGTCGCGAGCTGGACATCGAAACCGTTGCGGTTTACTCGGAAGCCGACCGCGAGTCGCTCCACGTGAAATATGCGGACTATGCCTATCCCATCGGTCCGGCTCCATCCGCTCAAAGCTACTTGGCTATCGATCGGATCATCGAGGTCGCGAAAAAAAGCGGCGCCGATGCTATTCACCCGGGCTATGGCTTTTTAGCCGAAAACAGCAAGTTTGCGCAGCGTTGCCAGGAAGACGGCATTGTCTTTATCGGCCCTTCTCCCCAAGTCATCGATCAGATGGGCGACAAGGTGAAAGCACGGCAAATCATGAAGAGTGCCGGCGTTCCCGTCGTTCCCGGTTCTGAGGGCGTATTGGGTTCAGAACTAGAGGTTCTCAAGGTCGCAGAACTGGTCGGCTATCCTTTTATGTTAAAGGCTGTAGCCGGCGGCGGCGGCAAGGGACTGAGGCTGGTTCGCTCTTCCCGAGAAGTTTCGTCGGCTTACCGCGCGGTTCGATCGGAGGCTGCCTCGTCCTTTGGCGACCCGAGGCTCTATGTAGAAAAGTACATTGAAAAACCTCGGCACGTGGAGATTCAGATTCTGGCGGACAAATACGGCCGGGTGATTCATCTCTATGACCGTGAATGCTCGATCCAGCGACGTCATCAGAAGATCATCGAAGAATCTCCCGCGCCCGGAATGGACGATCGGACCCGGCGGCGTATCGGGCGCATCGCGATCCAGGGAGCCCGAGCGGTGGGTTACGTCGGCGCCGGGACCCTCGAATTTCTTTTGGACCAGGAGAAAAACTTCTATTTTCTCGAAATGAACACGCGGCTCCAGGTCGAGCACGCGATCACGGAACGGGTGGTTGGAATCGACTTGGTGAAAGCCCAGATCGAAGTGGCCTTAGGCGGCTATTTGCCGTGGCGACAACGTCACATCACGCAGACCGGTCATGCCATCGAATGCCGGATTTATGCCGAGGATGCCGAGCATGATTTCATGCCCTATCCAGGCAAAATCGAAGGGCTCCGATTGCCGGAAGGGCTCGGCGTGAGAAACGATTGCGGCGTCTATGAGGGAGCCGAGGTGCCGATTTACTATGATCCGATGATCGCAAAGCTGATCGTATGGGGTGAGAATCGTGTGGAAGCGATCCTGCGAATGCGGCGGGCGCTGCGCGAATATCAAGTGCGGGGCATAAAGACCAATATCTCCTTTCATCAGTGGATCCTTCGGCACCCTCGTTTCATGGCCGGGAACTTCAGTACCGGCTTCATCGATGAAGAATATCACTCCATGAGCAAAGCCGAACTCTATCCGCACAAGGAAATCGCCTTAGCTTCTGCGGCGATCGCCGCCATCCATCGTGAGCATGAGCACACTCTTGGGCTGCTCGCGAAGGGTGCCGCCGAGCCGTCGAAATGGAGGGAACAGGGAAAGCGAAGCTCTCTGCGAGCCGTCCAGACATTTCCCGGCCGCGGTTGGAGACGTTCTTGAGATGAGTGTTTATGGCCTTCGTTGCAAAACTTGGAGAACAGACCTACACCGTGGAGATCGAGGAGATCGGGAAGGGGCTTTACCGGGTCTCCGTCGATGGCAACGAATTCCTCGTCGATGGTAAAAAGACCGGGCGCACCAACTATTCCTTGATCGTCGACAATCGCTCCTTCGAAATCGAGGTCGATAATGCGGAAGATGAGTACCGGGTGTTGGTGGACGGCCGAAACTATCATGTGAATCTGGTCGATGAGCGGCGGGTACGCGTCGGCGGCAGCCAGTCGGACGTCCAGCTCCAGGGCCGCCAAAGAGTTTCAGTGCCGATGCCCGGACAGGTGATTGAGGTGCTCGTGTCGGAAGGGGACAGCGTTGAAAAAGGACAGGGGCTGGTCATCGTTGAAGCCATGAAAATGGAGAATGAGGTCCGCAGTCCGATTGCCGGGGTGGTCAAAGAGATCAAGGTGAAGCCCGGTGACGCTGTTGAGGGGGGCGCGGTCCTGGTAATCGTCGAGTAACGGCTTTTGAAGCAAACTTTTTCCGTCAAAAATTCTTGTCAGCAAATTTCTTTCATGCTATACACCACCGCACAATGATCCCGAAGAAGTGTTTCTTTACTAAAGGAGTTGGGGTTCACAAGGAGAAACTGGCGTCTTTTGAGTTGGCTTTACGGACCGCAGGACTAGCCTATTGCAATCTCGTACTCGTCTCCAGCATCTACCCGCCATTCTGCAAAAGGATATCTAAGGAAGAGGGAACGAAGCTCTTGCGCCCCGGCGAGATTGTCTTCTGCGTCTACGACCGCGAGAGCAGCAACGAACCCAACCGTCTCGTGGCGGCTTCCGTGGGAGTGGCGATCCCGGCTGATGACAGCCAGTACGGTTACCTTTCCGAGCACCACTCCTTTGGCGAGACCGATGAAAAAGCGGGAGACTACGCAGAGGATCTCGCCGCCAGTATGCTCGCGACAACCTTAGGCATCGAATTCAACCCGGATACCGCTTGGGATGAGCGTGAACAGCTTTTCAAAATGTCGGAAAAGA
Organism: Deltaproteobacteria bacterium; assembly: GCA_020027655.1. Lineage (GTDB taxonomy): Bacteria > Desulfobacterota > Binatia > UBA9968 > UBA9968 > DAIRFP01. Next base: position 4,595 of record JAHKKJ010000322.1, read on the forward strand.
TAGTTCGCACATCCAATATCACCCAGTCCGCCATCGGTAATAAGGACGGATTGTGGACCACCGTCTTTGCCGCCTGTGTTTTCATCAATGACGACAGCCTGGACGTTCGAAACGACAAGCCTGCATAGAAGCCTCACACAACAAGAAAACCCGAAACATTGCCGGGCCCGAAGAAGATCACCACAGATTGTAGACCGAGGATGTCCCCTTCGGGATGTCAGATTGCAAATCTCAAATGGCAAATTTGAAATCTGAGATCTGTGATTTGAAATTCCTCGCGTAGCGAGGACAAGACCCATTGCCCGAGACCGGAGGAGCTTCGTCCTCGGGCGGTGGGCTAGGTAGTTGTTTCGGGGGATCCGCCTCTTTGCCGCGCAAAGAAGGCGACAATGATGCTCACAGCGTAGAGCAAGGCAAGCGGTACCATGAAGAGTACCTGAGATATTAAATCCGGCGGGGTCAGAACCGCCGCAAGGATGGCGATGCCGATGACCGCGTAGCGAATATGCCGGATAAGGAAGCGGTGATCGATCAGACCGACGCGCGAAAGAAAATAGGCGATTACCGGAAGCTGGAACATCACCCCAAACG
>JAHKKJ010000323.1 GCA_020027655.1 Deltaproteobacteria bacterium
TGCCGCTGTGCATTCGGGCCTGGAAAGCGAAGTAGAGCTCGCCGTTGGCGGGCGTGGGATGAAAGATCCCCTTCGACGGAATCGGGTCGCTTTCGTTAAGGAACTGAACTCGCCGGATATAATGACCCTGCTCCATCGGATGGTTCATCTTGATGACCACGGGGACATGGGTTCCATTTCGCGTCATCGCCGGCAGGATTAGCTTCGGCGTGTGGAGTTCAGCGCGGGTCGCGGATGGATCTAGCGCCAGCAGCAGCCGGTTCTTCAAACCCGTAAAGATTCCCGCCAGCACAAGCGAGGAACTCCACTTGCAGAAACTTCTTCGGGAAACTTGCTGCTGACTCACTCCAAGCCCCATGCAATCGATTGGAAGTCGCGGCTTGGCTTAGTGTTTCCCGGGATCCAAGACAGAACCCTTGTTAGACCAGTAATGGTATGCCTCCAACGCTTTCATCGCGGGGCCGTTGACATCGATCCTTTCGCCTTCGTTGGGATTTTCGATGCACCAGTTGATCATGTCCCGCAACGTTGCAAACTCCTGAATCTGCTCCTGGAACTTAGGGAATTCGTGCGGGTGTGTGTCCGAAGCGAAAGGATGACACATGGCGCAGGCCATGCCGGTTTTAGACAAATTCACGTCGAACTTTTTTTCGGTGTCGCCGTCGCCGTGAAACAGGAGATCTCCGATCCGCACCTGCTCCATGAAAACGTCCTGGAAGGCCTTGAGTTGTTCAGGGGTATGTTTTTCTTTGTGAGCCTGGACATGATCCATCCGTGAGGCGAAAACGAAAAGGAACGCCGCCAAGAGAAGAAGTCCACCACGCCAACGGAGAATCTTTCTCATAACGATTCACCTTTCCTTTCGTCAGCTCGCTATTTGTACGGCCACATCTGGTCGGCGACCCGCGGTCTTAATATCTGGTTGTCGTTGTCGCCCGTACCGGAATCGACTTGCGCTTCTGCATAAACGTCTTTACGCCACATCATGTATTCGTGCTCCACCTTTGGCGCTGCCGTGACGTTCAATTTTGCCCAACCCACGCCGTCGAAGTAATCTCCGGGATTGGCTCGAATCATGGGCTTGGTCAACTGGGGAACTCCTTGAGGTGCATAGGGCCAGGGCCAAGAGGTTGCAAGCATCCCAATCGATCTCATAGTACCGATTTCGTTATACAGAACCTGGTGCGTATGACCGTGAATATTCGTGACGTTGGCATAGGGCTTGAGTATCTCGTGAACTTGCCGCCAATCGCGGACCCAGAAATTCCATGGCGGATAATATTCGTATAGAGGATTGTGGCTGAAAATCACGATAGGTTTGTCTTTGGATAAAGGGGAAAGCGTTTTGCTCAGCCACTGAAGCTGGTCGCTTCCTACCCCGGCCCATGGTCCGGCCACCGATCCGTCCAGTGTGGCCATGTGACCCATTCTCTCTTTCGGGCTCATCTTGGTCGCGGACCAATAGTCAGGCGCACGACTCACGGTATCGAGGCCGATGAACTGGACGCCTTTGTGTTCAAAGGTCCACGGGGAATTTCCGAACAAACTCACCCAGGTCTTGCCCATGTCCAGATACCAGTCGTGCTCGCCGGGGATAAAATGCTTTTTGATCGTTATTTCCTTGAGAATGTCATTTCCGAGCCGCAGCTCAACGGGGTCGGCGAGTTGGGCCAGGTCGCCGCCGAACATAAGAAAATCCGCCGCCGGCTTCATGGCTTGGACTTCTTTGACCGCGCGAGTGGCTTTCTCGACAAAGCGCGTATTGACGGTTTTTGGATAGAGATGTGTGTCCGAAATCCAGGCGAAGCTAAAGGGGGCTTGAGCTCCAAACGCCAGATTCAGGGTGTTGATCAGTGGAAACCAGCCGTACGTAGCCGCCCCGGTCACAGCCCCGGCCACAAGTGACCGATGGAGAAAAGTTCTCCGGGTTATCTTGAGAGATGGATCAGGCCGCTCATCAGGCTTGTTCAACTCACGCTGCGTCTCGCGCCGCTCACGTTCCAGATCGATCATCTAAATGCCCTCCTTCCTGCAAACTGACGCCCGTGCGGCTTTCTTCACCGCCTATTTTTTTAGCTCGACGTTAACGTTGCTGGTTTTTTTGGCCTCGACGGTTACAGGAGTTTCTCTGACGCCGGTGTGAGGCTGAAACGTGGCCAACGTGTATTTTCCCGGCGGGATGTCTTTGATCGCAAAAGTCCCGTTCTTCTCAGTGACGGCGTAATAGGGATTTTCGGCGACCAAAATCCACGCTTGCATCCAGCCGTGCACATCGCATGCGACATCGATGATTCCCGGCAGCTTGAGCGTACTCTTCAGCTGCTGGCCCTTCTGAGGCATCGCCTGGTTAAAGACCGTGCGTCCCCTTCGGCTATCGGTTATGAGATAACCATGCGTGTTGTGGAGCACGGGATCGGAATTGAGGATCAGGATTTCCGTCCCGACCGGCACTACCTGGATCTCGGGCTCGAATTTGCATTTCACATTATCGACAACGGGAGGTTTCTTGGGCTTTTCAAACGCCTTGCCTTTTTCGACTCCTTTCAGATAAACGATTGCTCCTTGAACGGTATTATCGGGTCCAAGAACAATCCGCGGTTCATCTCGTGGGCCGCCGCAAACCTGTTGATCCTGCGTGGGAATCACTTTTCGGGGACTCGGAACGGTTCCTTGAAATACCACCTTGCCCTCAAGGTTGCCGCCATCCGTGACCTTGATTTCCTCATAAGACCAAGCTCGCGAAGGGCCTAGTGCCGCAGCAGCGAGAAAAACCCAGACACACAGAAAAAAACGAAAGAGAAACAGATAGTTAGAGGACATGCTTCGCCTCCAATAAACTGAAGATAGGAAGACGCGAGCTAACCCGTTGGTATTTTTTTTGAGCTAGCGGTGCTAAGTAAGACAACCGAGGGCGCAATTTATTCCCGGAAAGTTGCGCTAATGAATAAATTGGGCAGCAGTTTGCTGAAAAAAACCGTGATCGCAGGCTGCGCAAAAAGATCTCAGAGGCCGAGGCGCGCACTCCTTGTGATCGTGTCCGTGAAACGTGGCCCTGAATCAACCCGAGCACGATCACGTACCACGAGCACGAATGAGGGCGAGGCGATTTTGACCGCAACGAAGCATATGAGTCTTTTTCAGCAGCCTGCTAAATTGCTGCGACGTCCCGCTTTCCTTCTGTGACACCCCCACTGCTATGCGCCGCACTCAACTCTGTGATTGACATGAAAGGGAGAGAGGTTTAATTAAACGGCGTGATCGAGTTCTGAGCAGAACGAACTTGGCGGGCGGATTATCTCACAGGGAGTACCTGATATGATCCGGTTCCGGAAAACAGAGTCTGACGACCGCGAACACGCCATCCTGGAAAATCTCGGCGCACTTTACGGATTCGCGATGTCCTTGACTCGCAATCCAACGGACGCCGAGGATTTAGTCCAGGAGGCCTGCCTCCGAGCCATTAAAGGGATGACCCACAGTGACATTAAGAGTGATCCGAGAGTCTGGCTGTTTACTATTTTGCGGAACGTCTGGATCAATCAATGGCGCCGCCGTGCCAAGGGGCCGGAATTTATTTTGCTGGGAAAAAGTCGCGGCGATGACGGACCGCTGCAAACATGGTTGTCGGACGAGAGGGAACGTCCGGAGGACCATTTTGACCGTAACGTTGCATCCGGAAAGATTCGTCTGGCGATTTCAGGGTTGCCCGAAGTATTTCGCGAAGTCGTGGTGCTCCGTTATTTTGAAGGATTCAGTTACCGGCAAATCGCTACCATCGTGGGCTGTCCCGCGGGGACCGTCATGTCCCGCTTGAACCGCGCGAGAGCCGAACTTCGTACTATACTGGATGAGAAAAACACCTCACTGGTTTTGCAGCGAAAGCGCGGAAATGGGTAACCATATCTTAGAACATATCCCATTATATCTGGACGATGAACTCCAGGAGGGCGAGCGGCTGGCCGTGGAAACGCACATCAAGGGCTGCCCCGGTTGTCGTGCCGCTCTGGATGCCGAGCGTGAGCTGATTTTCGCTATACGCAACGTGCGCCCCATTTATAAGACCCCGGCATCATTGCAGGCGAATATCGCGAAGCTGGTGCAGACGTCCGGCTCACGTCGTAACTTTGTCTCCTCCTGGCCTGTGATTTCAGCATGCGCTCTTTTGTTGCTTGCCATCGCGGTTTTCTGGCTTGCTGCCACAAAGTCCCTTCGCGGAGCCCCCACCTCGTTTGTCGCCGTGGCGGTCAACAATCATGTACGTTATCTCAACGGACAGTTACCCCTGGAGGTGTTCAGTGATTCGCCTGAAAAGATCTCAGCCTGGTTTGCTGGAAAGCTCGGGTTCAATTTGAAATTGCCAGATTATCCTCAGGGGCCAAAACCTTACCACGTCGAGGGCGCGCGGTTGGTCGGTTTTAAAGACGACTATGCTGCCTATGTCGTCTACCGGTTGAATGGCCACCCGATCTCCTTGCTGGTGACGTCGGACTCGGTTGCCAGACCATCAGGCGGGGAAGAGATACCCTGGGAAGGACTGCGGTTTCACTTTCAATCGGTAGCAGGCTGGAAAGTGCTAACCTGGTCGGACGACGGATTGACGTACGCGCTCGTCTCCAATCTCGAAGAGCGCGGGCAAGCTTCATGCATCGTATGTCATCAAGACGAGCGGGTGTTCAGAGGCCTTCAACCCTCCCAAAAGGGTATGTGAAGATTGGCTGACCAATCGGTCTTTTGTTGTTGTTTGTTCGCTCAGAACGGATCCCGATGAAATTGCTCCGCCTTTGGCAAGGGCGCCTTCAGCTCCCCCGCTTCAGCCATCAATTGAATTAGCTGATTGAGACTTTTTTTAGATCGACCTCTGCCCGCTGAGAAATACTCCTCGGTCGGGCTCATGGAATGTTGCCGGCGGCGAGACTCAAGAATCGTCTCGCCGCCGGTGTTGGTAAACGTCGTTAGGAATCGTCGCAAACTGGCAGGCTGGGGCTTTATTACGCTTCGTTTGTAAAAGCTCGGCAAGCCATTTCGATGTTCCCAACTTAGAGCGAATCCAGAAACGCCAGCAGTTGATTCTTCTCCGCCGCGGAGAGCGCGTTGTAATTCTTCGTCACGCCCGCCGCCTGCCCGGCATGACGCTGGATGGCATCTTGTTTGGTGAGCGACAGACCAT
>JAHKKJ010000324.1 GCA_020027655.1 Deltaproteobacteria bacterium
TGGAAATACGATTCGAGTTTCACGTTTCTCTGCGCTCCCAACGATACCCACAACTGCATCTTGAATGCGTTCACCCGCGACGGTGTGGTGACGCGCATCGGCCCGACAATGAAATACGGCGAGGCGACGGATCTCTATGGGGCGAAAGTCTCGCATCGGTGGGACCCGCGCATCTGCCAGAAGGGGCTGGCGCTTACACGGCGCTTTTATGGCGACCGCCGGCTGCGCTATCCGATGGTGCGCAAGGGCTTCAAAGCCTGGGTCGATAAAGGATTCCCGCGGGAAAAAAACGGTCGCCCGCCCCAAGAGTATTTCAACCGCGGTCGCGATGAATGGTTGCGCGTCACCCATGAGCAGGCGGCGGATATGGTCGCGGCGGCGCTCATCAACATCGCCACCACTTACAGCGGGGAGAAGGGGCAGAAGCTCTTGCTGCAGCAAGGCTACGAAGAGGAGATCGTGCAAGCCACGCAGGGAGCCGGCACCCAGGTGCTCAAGTTCCGCGGCGGCATGCCGCTGCTCGGAATTACCCGCATATTCGGCATGTATCGTCTGGCCAATTCCATGGCGCTGCTCGATCACAAAATCCGCGGCGTGAAACCTGACGACGCTTTGGGCGGACGAGGTTGGGATAATTACTCGTGGCATACCGATCTCCCCCCCGGCCATCCGATGGTGACCGGCCAGCAGACCGTGGAGTTCGATCTCCACGCCGTGGAACAGGCGCGCCTGGTGATTGTCTGGGGAATGAACTGGGTCACAACGAAGATGCCGGATACCCACTGGCTAACGGAGGCCCGGCTGAAGGGGACCAAGGTGGTGGTGATCGCCTGTGAGTATTCTTCCACCAGCATCAAAGCCGACGACGCCATCGTCGTGCGCCCCGGCACCACGCCGGCGCTGTCGTTGGGACTTTGTCACGTCATCATGCGAGACAAACTCTACGACGCGGATTACGTGCGACGTTTTACCGATCTTCCGCTGCTCGTGCGGGCCGATAACCTGAAGTTACTGAGGGCCGAAGAAGTCTTTGGCACTGAGCCGGCGGCGCTCAAAAACCAGACAAAAACAGTGAGCAAGACGGATAAAGTACCGCCGCCCGGGGCTCAGACCGACATTTTGATTCCCGACACGCTGCGGCAAGCCTGGGGCGATTTCGTCTGGTGGAATCAAAAGCTGTCCAAGCCCGAAGCGATCACTCGCGATCATGTGGGAAAATTTTCTCCCGTGGCCGACCCGCTTCTCGAAGGGGCGGTGGAAGTGACTCTCAAGGATGGCAAGAAGATCACCTGCCGCCCGATCTTCGACGTGATTCTCGAGTACGTGAAGCACTTCGATCCCAAGACCACGGAAGAGATCACCTGGGCGCCGGCGCAGGCGATTGAAAGCTTGGCGCGGGAGATCGCCAAGGTTCCGGGAACGACCCTATTTGCCATCGGCATGGGCCCCAACCAGTTTTTCAACAACGACAACAAAGACCGCACGCAATTTCTCCTCGCGGCGCTCACCGGCAATATTGGAAAACTGGCCGGCAACATCGGCTCCTACGCGGGGAACTACCGCGTGGCCATGTTCAACGGCGTGCCGCAATATATTTTTGAAAACCCGTTCGATATCGAGCTCGATCCCGCCAAACCGGCGCGGCCGAAGGCTTATTGGAGAGCCGAGTCGGCGCACTACTACAATCATGAAGATCACCCGCTCAAGATGGGTAAGACCATGATCACCGGCAAGAGCCATATGCCGACGCCGACCAAGTCGCTCTGGTTTGCCAACGCCAATTCGATCTTGGGCAACGTCAAGTGGCACTACAACACGGTGGTCAACGTGCTGCCGAAGATCGAGATGATCGCGGTGCAAGAATGGTGGTGGTCGACCTCCTGCGAATGGGCGGATGTGGTTTTCGCGGTGGACAGCTGGGCGGAGCTGAAATATCCCGATATGTGCGCCTCTGTCACCAACCCGTTCCTGACGGTTTTCCCGCGCACTCCCCTGGAGAGACCCTTTGATACGCGGGGCGACATCGAGTGCCTGGCACTGGTGGGCAAGCAATTAGCCCAACGGACCGCCGATAAACGTTTCGGCGATATGTGGAAATTCGTCGATGAAAAAAACGTGGAAGTCTACCTGCAACGCATCCTCGACCATTCGTCAACCACCAAGGGATACAAGTTCACCGACTTGGAGGAAAAAGCGAAAAAAGGAATCCCCGCTCTGATGATGACGCGCACCAATCCGAAAGCAGTGGGCTACGAGCAGGTTTACGATTCCCGCCCCTGGTACACCAAAACGGGTCGTTTGGAATTTTACCGGGAAGAGGATGAATTCATCGACGCCGGTGAAAACTTGCCGGTGCATCGCGAACCGGTGGATTCGACTTTCTACGAACCCAATGTGATCATCGCTCCGCCGCATCCGTTCATCAAAGCCAAAGGCCCGGAGAGCTACGGCATCAACAAGGACGATCTCTCCAACGAAGTGCGCCAGGGGAGAAACGTCGTGAAGAGCTGGGAAGAAGCCAAGAAGACGGCGCACCCACTGGCCAAGGACGGGTACAAGTTCGTTTTTCACACGCCGAAGTACCGCCACGGCGCTCACACCATGCCCATCGACACCGATATGATAGCGATGCTCTTCGGCCCGTTCGGCGACATCTATCGCCATGATAAGCGGCAGCCCTTCGCGGCGGAGGGTTACGTCGATATTCATCCGGACGACGCCAAGTCCCTTGGAGTCGAGGACGGGGATTATGTCTGGATCGATTCGGATCCCTCCGACCGGCCGTTTCGCGGCTGGCAGAAAAACGACAAGGATTACAAGTTCGCCCGGTTGCTTTGCCGGGCACGTTACTATCCCGGAACCCCGAGAGGCGTGACGCGCATGTGGTTCAACATGTACGGCGCTACACCCGGATCGGTCGAAGGGCACCAGACACGCGAAGACGGGCTGGCGAAGAATCCGCGGAGCCCCTATCAAGCGATGTTTCGCTCCGGCTCGCATCAGTCGGCGACCCGCGGTTGGCTTAAACCTACCTGGATGACCGATTCGCTCGTGCGCAAAGATCTCTACGGCCATTCGGTCAACAAAGGTTTTCTCCCCGACGTACATTGTCCTACGGGCGCGCCGCGGGAAGCGATCGTCAAGATCACTAAAGCCGAGCCGGGCGGTATGAACGGCAAGGGACTCTGGCGGCCGGCGGCGCTTGGGCTACGACCGAAATACGAGCGCAATGGCATGAAAGACTATCTCGCGGGGAAGTTCGTGGTCACCTCCAATAGCAAGAAAGGCGGGAAAAAATAATGGCACGCGTATACAACTGGCAGATCGGCCGAGAAATGTCCTATTGGTATCCCGAGAGCCGGCCCAAGCGGCAATTCGCCGCCGTCTTCGATACCAACAAGTGCATCGCCTGCCAAACCTGCACTCTAGCCTGCAAAACCACCTGGACGAGTGGCAAAGGCCAGGAATACATGTTGTGGAACAACGTCGAAACCAAGCCCTATGGATTTTATCCTATGGCATGGGACGTGAACCTGCTGGAAAAACTCGGCGCGCAGAATTGGGACGGCCAGCGTTACGCCGGGCGGACGGTCTTCGAAGCGGCCCAGGCGGGCGAGCGAGCGCTCGGCTGGCGACCCGAGGACATCGACTATGCCCATCCGAACGTGGGCGAGGACGACTGCGTGAACAGCGTGGAAAAAGGCGCCCACTTCAGCGGCGTGCACAACTCCTGGTTTTTCTATCTCGCGCGCATCTGCAACCACTGCACCTATCCGGCCTGTCTCTCTTCCTGCCCGCGGGCCTCCATTTATAAAAGGCCGGAGGACGGCATTGTCGTGATCGACCAGGAGCGCTGCCGCGGATATCAGGAATGCGTCAAAGCCTGTCCCTATAAGAAAACTTTCTACAACGCGATGACCGGAACGTCCGAGAAGTGCATCGCCTGTTTTCCCAAGATCGAACTGGGAATGCAGCCCCAATGCTTTGTCAACTGCATCGGCAAGATTCGCTTTGCCGGGTGGATTTCTAAACCCGAGAACGCCAAGGCAGACAATCCCATCGATTTCCTAGTGCATGTGAAAAAAGTCGCGCTGCCGCTGTTTCCGCAGTTTGGACTCGAGCCTAACGTTTACTATATTCCACCGCTCAATGTGCCGCGGGATTTTCTCCTGCAGATGTTTGGTCCCAACGTGGACGCTGCTTTGGAAACCTACCGCAACGCTCCGAAGGACAAAGACCTCGCCGGTCTGCTGACGCTCTTTGGATCGACAGAAAGAATCGTTACCAAATGGAAGCGCAGCGATGAGCAGATAATGGGTTACGATGAAAACGGTAAGGAGATCGTTCGTGTGCCGCTGCGCGAGCCGGCGCAGATTCGCCAAGCATTTGATGCCGCGCGCGGTGTGGCGCGAACAAACATCTCCTGAGGAGGATCGCTGTGAGTGCGCAAAACCTAGACTCAATCCGAAAGTTGTCCTTGCCCTCATGGGGCTGGTTGCCGCCGCCTTTAATAGCTTCCTCGCCCTCCTTTGGAGGGAGAGGATTAGAGGTGAGGGTGGCTTTGCCTCGGAATTGCCCTCACCCTTTCCCTCTCCCGCGTGCGGGAGAGGGAAAGTTCAAAAATGAGTCGGACATTTTTTGCGGGCTGAGATTGATATTTTTCGCCGCCTTTGTTTTCTTCCTTGCCGTCCTTGGCTGTGGTAAAAAAGCAGCTCTGCTCTCGGAATCGGAAGTCAAGGCGGTGGTGGAAAAAACTCTTCCCAGCACGGCGGAGGATAAGATTTGGGAGCGCGTGCCGCTGCATTCGGCGAAGCTTCTGCTGCAGGACATGGTGGAACCAAGGCAGATGCAGGCGTCTACTGGCTTTGTCCACGTCCAGGCGATTACGGACGGACAAAAACTCGTTTTTCGTCTGAGCTGGAAAGACGCAACGGTGGATGATTTGCCGGGCCCCGGGCGGTTCGGCGATGCCGTCGCGGTTCAATTGCCGGCAGTGACAACTGCGGACGTTCCGGCCCCGCAGATGGGTGAAGAGGGAAAATTCGTCGAGATCACTTACTGGTCAGCGGTTCTACAAGCGGTGGTCAATGGGCGCAAAGACGATATTCAAGCGATCTATCCCCGCGCCAAAGTCGACCACTATCCTTTCGAGGCGGCATCGCTGA
>JAHKKJ010000034.1 GCA_020027655.1 Deltaproteobacteria bacterium
ATGATCTGCTGGGCCAGCTCTTTCTGCGCCTCCCAATCGTACCGATGCACTATATTTCTACCCACCTCGGTCGCGTGTCTTGCCGATTCCACGGTAATTCGGTGATCTTGAAAATAAGACCTGGAGTCGACCGGATATTGGAAAAGAAAAATCACGGCCCTTCCTGGTCTAGCCAATGTCTCAAGACAAGGCATGAGCTTCTGTACGGAATCATGCTTCGTCATAATTACCAATACTTTTTCCATCGCGGCTCTCGTGGCAATTCCCGAACTCGATTCTGACTCTGATTCTCTGGATCGACTTTTGTGCACTTGCCATGCCAACCTTTCAGAACCACGATCTAAGTAAGTTTACGCGCCGTTTTTGCTGCAGATCATTTGCACCAGCTTCGATTCAGTCGCTGCAGGCCCCATTTGATGGGTACTCTTGGATACAGGGGGTGTCTAACAAAATTCACTCCCCTCGTAATACAGCAAGATGATGAAAATAAACTCGATCGGATCCTGCAGCACTGGCTTTTTAAAGGATCAATTCATGGTCAAAAGTGCCTATCGATAAATTGACGCCGATCATCGATGAAAATTTTCCCGCACAGTCATCCCTTCCAGATCGTAGATAGGCGCGCTGTTGAAGTGAGTAACGTGACGGCAATAAAGGAATGGATCAGGAATCATGGTTTTTGCCCCTTGCGAGAAAACCAGCTTTCATCCACTGAAATGACTCCTCGCGATATGAATTACTTTGCACCGCCTGACAATTTCGCGGTGTCTTTCTGCGCCGAAGGCCACTCTTAAGACACGCTGGTGTGGAAAAAAAGATTCAGGCGATATTGAAGGGAGTCGAGCGGCGGCGGCACGATTTCCCTGGGTTTGTGCCAGGGCACCGACAATCACTTCACGACGGTATTCATCGACGCTCTCATGATAAGAGACGGGCGTTGGGCGGTTGTCGATTTCTCCCTCCGCCGCGACAATTCCTGGAGATAGATCTTCGATTTGAATGATTGGAGGTTGGCCGAGAACGACGGCTCTTTCGATAACGTTCGCCAGCTCGCGCACATTTCCCGGCCAATCGTAGGCGTTAAGCGCTTCCAAAGCCTCCTGGGATATCTCGGTGAAGCTCTTTTTTGACTCGATGGAAAATCGTTGCATAAAGAACTGCGCCAAAACCGGCACATCTTCTTTTCGGCCTCTTAAGGGAGGGAGTACGATGGGAACGACGTTGATGCGGTAATACAAATCCTCGCGGAATCGCCCTTCTTTGACGGCGGCTTCCAGGTTGCGGTTGGTGGCGGCGATGATTCTCACGTCGACCCGAATAAGCTGGGTGCCGCCCACCCGCTCAAACTCCCGCTCCTGGAGAAATCGCAGGAGCTTAGCCTGAAGTTCCTCGGAGATATCGCCGACTTCGTCGAGAAATACCGTTCCGCCATTGGCGATTTCGATCTTTCCTCTTTTGAGCTGGCTAGCGCCGGTAAAAGCGCCTTTTTCGTAACCGAACAGTTCGCTCTCCAACAGTTCCTTCGAGAGACCAACGCAATTGATGGCAATAAAGGGCCGGTCCTTTCTCTCGCTCCAGTTGTGAATCGCCCGGGCGAACAGCTCTTTGCCTGTCCCGCTCTCACCCAGTAATAGAATCGTGCTCTTGCTTCCCGCAGCTTTCTTTGCGCCGCTGATGGCGGCGTTGAGCTTCGCGCTAGTGCCGGCGACGAGGCGATAACGCTTGTCGACTTCTTCGGAAAGCACCTCCTTTTCGCGGCGGAGCCGTTGCCTTTCCATGGCTTTCTCCACCACAAGCGCGATGTGGTTTGCTTTAAAAGGCTTTGGAATAAAATCATAGGCGCCTTCTTTCATCGCCTCCACTGCCAGATCTACAGAACCGTACGCCGTAATCATGACCACGGGAAAATCCTTCTCCCGTGCGCGGATCTCGCGGAGCACGTCGAGGCCCTTCATGCCCGGCATTTCGATATCGAGGAAAACCATTTGCGGGTCCTGGTGATCGATTAACTCCAAAGCTTGTTTTCCGTCGGATGCCCGGGCGACCCGATAGCCAAGGGATTCCAGACGGTCTCCCAACGCCTCTTGAATATAAGGATCATCATCAACCACAAGGATGGTCTCACCAAGAGTAGTCATAAGCCTCTTTCTACGCTGACGGTTGCGTCCGTATCATGCGGACTGTGCGCCGGAATACTGAAGGAGAAACTGCTGCCTCTGCCAACGACGCTTTCAACTCGGATTTTTCCCCCATGCATCTCCACAAGCTTCTTGGAGATCGCCAGACCGAGCCCCACTCCCTTGGATTTGTCTCGGCCCGGCTGACTCATCTGATAGAACTCGTCAAAGATTTTCGTGGCTTCCTCCGGCGGAATGCCGGGGCCCGTGTCGGTTATGGAAACCTGCAGCCATGCGTCGTTTGTGGAATTCACCTCCATACTTACTTTACCTAAAGTGGGCGTAAACTTGACCGCATTGCCGATGAGGTTCGTTAACACCTGAGTGACCTTATCCCGGTCCGCCCAGGCCATTGAATGACCATTGATTGAACCGATTTCGACGGTGATCTGTTTTTCTTCCGCCATCGGCTTCAAGGTATCTCTGACTTCACGCAGCAGTCTCATCATCGAGAAGCTCGTCGGTTTCAACGCCGCCTTGCCCGCCTCGATAACCGACAGATCGAGCAGATCATTGATCAGCCGCTCAAGGCGCTCGGTGCTCTCTCTAATACCGATCATATAGTTCGCTTGCTTGGCCGTCAGGGGTCCGGTCACGCCATCGAGCAGATTATCCGCCAGACCTTCAATCGCGGTGAGCGGTGTTCTTAGCTCATGGGAGACATTAGAGACAAAGCTGGACTTCAGCCGGTCAAGTTCCTTGAGTTTTTCATTGGCCATCTTTATTTCTTCATTATAACGGGCCAACTCCTGCGTCCGATCCTTGAGCTCCTGGAACAAATGGACGTTGTCGAGCGCGATCGCGGCCTGATTGGCGAAAGTGGTCAGCAAATTAATTTGACCTTCGGTAAATGGCCGAGCCTCGCGGCGGGTCAAGACAATCGCGCCAACGAGTTTGTTCTCCTTGAGCATCGGCGCCGCGACCACCGCGCAAATCCCCTCACGACGATAGATTTCCGGCGGGGAAAACCTCGGATCGGCGAAAATATCGGCTGTGTGAACCGATCGTAACTCCAAACCCGCTCTTCTGAGGGGGGTTTCCGGCCCGGGTCGGATCGGCAAATCCCGCAGGTAAGCCAGGACCTCGGGTGAAATATTATCGGTAGCCACGGAAAGGCAAAACTGTTCCCCATCAAAGACGAACGTCGCGCCACTATCCGCCTCACAGAGCCGTAACGCATTGTTATGGATGGTCGCCAACACGGCCCCGAGTTCCGTGGGTGAGCTCGCCATAACCTGGAGTACTTTGGCGATTTCGGTTTGCTGCTCCAATGACTCCATAAGTTCCTGATTGGTCGTTTCCAGCGCAGCCGTTTTTTCCCTCAATTCTTCAAAGAGATTGATGTTATCGATGGCCGGTCCAATTTGATCGGCCATCGAGCTCATCAAACGGATCTCCTGCTCCGTGAGCTGTCGCGGCAACCGCCCATTACATGCAATCGCGCCTAAGGACTTTCCCTTTGCGTTGATGGGGATTGCAGCGAAAAATCTATAGCCGACCGTTTTTGATCCCTTGCTGTGGCTCAGTTCAGCGTAGCGCGGTTCATTCTGCACGTCCTCAAAGATAATAGGTTCGCCGGTTTCCGCTGCTTTGCCGACGATCCCTTGTCCCAGTCCAAAAGCCCTTTGGATAAAACCCTCCGGGTTATAACCGGAAGCGGCCCGCACGCGGAACTCTCTTTGCTGGTGGTCCAGAAGATAAATCCGGGTTGAATCGAGCCCAAAAACATCCGTGATCTTCTCAGCTACCTCTTGCAGGATCGGATCCAAATCCAAGGATTGGGTTGCGGTCGCGGCCACATCAAAAAGCGCCGCCAGCTCCCTGGTTCTCTGTTGCACTTTATCTTCCAGCGATTGATAGGAGTTTTTGATTTCGTCTACCATTTTGTTGAATTGTTCCGCGAGAACTTCGATGTCATCGCCGGTCTTGATTTCGAGATGATGGTTCAAATCCCCTTTGCCGATTTTTTCAACGCCACGGCGCAGCGCTTCCAGAGGACGGACCACGCGGCGCGCTACATAGACGGTGGCCAAGAAGGCGATGCCCAAACCGATCGTTACCAAAGTGTATGTGCGCAGCAGTGAAGCATAGAGCGGTTCATACGCCTCTGCGAGCGGCCGCTCAACGATGACTGCCCAGTCGAGGCTTGGAAGATAAGCGTATGAGCTCAATACCTCCTCACCGTTTAAACCCTGCGTCACTATGCTTTCCGGCTTTTGAATGTTGGGAGCGGGACGCAAAGCCGATTTGACCTGCTCCAGGTAACCTGCCTTGTGTCTTTGCAAGACCATACTGATATTCGGGTGGGCGATTACGTCCCCCGACCTAGCCACGATATAAGCATAGCCCGCCTTGCCCACGTGAATGTCCCGGACGATTTCCCAAATGTAACTAAGATTCACTTCGGCCTGGAGAACACCGATAACACTTCCGGGAAACTCCTCAATGGGCACGGCCATCGTCATGTAAGGCTCGGATCCTCGGACGAAATAAACCGGACCAAAAAAAGTGGCGCCTTGTCTTGCCTGCAAAAAAGCGACGGATTTGGCATAATCCGTCTCTTCGTTAGGAAGAATCGCGCGAAACCGGGACACGTGAAGGCGAGGTGCGCCGTCACGGTCGATGGCTGCAGCCTCGCTGATTGCCGGGGCCACATAAAGGAGCTTCATCAATTCGAATTTGTTTGCCGGCGCAAATCCTCGTTCGGCAATCTCCCGGCTGAGGCTCGTCGATTTCATTTGCCCTTCGATGGTCAAGATGTACTGCGCTATCTTTGCGAGCGCCGCATTGGCGGTTTCGCCTTGAAGCATTCCAATCTGCTCCCGGGTCTCATAAGAGCGAAAATAAATCTCCGTGAGGCCACTCAGGATCATTCCGCCGCCGATCAAAGTCACGAAAATGAAGAAGTAGTTGCGGACCAGCCTGCCTCGACGCCGGCCAAAGGAACCAACAATTGAAAGCTTCGGTAAGAGTTGTCGGACTCGCATGGAGCGTGTTTTTTCGCGGTACCGTGGCTATCTAAAAACTCTGTCCGCCAGCATTAACATCTCAGGGGCAATTTTTAGACCGATCTCCGACGCAACTTTGCTATTGATCACCAGCTCGAACTTCCGCGGCGTTTCCACGGGTAGATCCTGAGGCTTCGCTCCTTTGAAGATCCGATCCACGAACCAGGCGCCTCGATAACCCAAAGAGTACAAGTCCGGTGCATAGCTTAACAAAACGTTCTGCTCGGCTACCTGAAAGGCATTGCAGCCAAATAACGGCAGCTTGCGTTTCATCGCAGCCGCCGCTAAGCCCTCCGCGTCTTTAAACAAGCCGGAACAAAAGACAAATACGCCACCCCTCATTGCCGGGTTGGGGAGCGAAGCAATCTTGCGCGACGCTTCAGCACTGGATGTGACCGGCAACTCGATTAGATGAATGCCCAGCCATGAGGCCACGACAGCGAGTCTTTTCCAGCTTTCGCCGAGAGCCGGAGATTTTAGCCGGCCGTCGAACAGGACCCCGACTCTATCAAGAGAAGGCACGACCTGCTTAAAAACTTCCAACTGCTTGCCTAAGTTTTCGCTATCTGTAAAAAAGGTCAACCCTGTAAGGTTAGTCCCGGGACTTGCCAGCGAACGAACAAAACCAGATTTGACCGGATCGGCCGCGGGCAGGAAAACCATTGGAGTACTTGGAGCAATGTCTTTGGCGACGTTAGTTTCCGTCGTCCCGAGCGTCACCAACACGTCCACGCGCTGTCTTTGAAGCAGTGACTTCAGAGTGCCGCGGAGTTCCTCGTTGCTTCCGCCGTCGATGCGTTGCCAATTTAGATTTTCCCCCTCTATGTATTTGAGTTCCTCCAACCCGTCGCGCAGGCCGTTCACCTGAGGTTGGAGCCGAATATTACGGCCCTCCATGACGATCGCAACATGAAGAGGGCCCGGTTTCTTGGCCGGACCTATTCCCAGTCCCATCGCGGCCGCCAGTGCGAGGAGAAGCATGCAGCAAACTGTTTTCGTCGTCATGTGCGCCTAACCCTTGCTAAAAATCGTTGGCTCAAGTAAACCGCAGCTCAGTTTATTCATGACGGTGCGTTCATCGGATGGCACCGCCCCGCATGACTGTTTGAAGCGTCGCAAGGGTAAAGAGGCTAGGTTGGTAGCCCTGGTTGTATGCCCTCGTGGAAGTCACGAGGGTTGATCGTCCATTCTGGACGTTCATCATCACAACTGTTCCTATTGAAAGGATCGGCTGCCCGTCACTCAATTTGACCGGCGTACGGAAAGCAAATTGCTCCTTCCAATAGTTTCCCTGTGCATCCCAGACAAGCGTCCAGAGGGTTTCAAAATAATTCTTGTCGATATACAGGACTTTTTTTGGATAACAATAATTGGAGTCTTTGGGTATAATCTCCAAGGCATAAGTCTGTTGGATCTCCCACTCTTCTTCCAACGGTAAGTAATCCCCCCTCTTCCGATTGAACGGAAGTTGTGCCTGCGAAAAGTTTGCAAGCATTTGCTTTTCACCGAGGAACTTATAGCTAAAATCTGTCATCTTGCCGTTAAAGCTTTTGATATCATCAAAATTGAACTCGCTGGGAGCTAGCGTGCCGCACCTTTGGATCGGCGGCGCGCGTCGGACCCGGCGTATGCTAGGAACATAGACATATAGATCGTCTTCTCGATTACGATCCACATATCGTATCTCCAGAGTCGTGGTGCCCGAGGTATCACGGGGATATTCGTCGGCGCGGATCTGCATCCAGTCGATATGTTCGTATCCCGACAGATTAGGCTTTGGCTCTAACGTGACCCGACCACGAGTCCTAATAAAGTGATGAATAACGTCCGCCCGACGCTCGGATCCATCTCTTTCAATAACGTCACGGATGATCTTTCCTGTTTTGGTTCCCCCTCCCTCTCTAACGTCATCCCCTAACCACCGCCAGTAAAAATTCCAGGCGAGCTTGAATCCAGCCTGAGAGTCGTGCGGATCAAAATGAGGAAACGGAAGCCCGGCCACATAATTGAGAAGCTCTCCATTGCGGCCTAATCGTACCTGACTCGAGTATTTTTCGGTCGCCTCTAAATACTCCCTTGGTGGTTTAAAATTCTTAGATTCTTTGATCTTGAAAGAATAACCTTGCTTGATACGGTTAAGGAGGTTTTCACCTACCATGCCCTTCACCTTTTCCCAGTTCTCCGGTCCGATGGCATCACCCGGCTTTAGGTCCGCTTCGCTCGCGGAGCAGTGGGATGAAATCGCTAAAAGCGTCAAAAGGATCGCTCCGCCTGCGAATTGCGCCCCCAGAATTGTCATTTCGTCCGGCCTCCTGCTTATCTATCGAATTGAACCACCCCGCATCACCGTTTGAAGTGTCGCAAGGGTAAAGAGGGTGGGTTGATAGCCTTGGTTAAAGGCCCTTGGGGCGGTTAGGACCGTTGACCGTTTATTTTGAACATTTACGATGACCACCGTCCCCGTGGATATAACCGTTTGGCCGCGGGGAAGCCCTACCGGCGTATAGAAAGTAAACGCCTCTTTCCAATAGTGCCCTTTCGCGTCCCACATTGCGCTCCAGATGGATTGAAAAGAAATCTTTTCGATATAAAGCACTTTCCTCGGATAGCAGTAGCTGGAATCCTTAGGCGTAATCTCTAAAACGTAGACGTCATAGAGTCGCCAACCTTCATCGAGAGGCAAATAGTCTCCTTGGTTGCGACGGAAAGGCAGACTTTCCTGAGAAAGGTTTCCCAGGACTTTTTTTTCTTCCAAGAGTCTATAGTTAAAGTTTGTAACCTTACCGTTAAAGGTATTGATGTCATCGAAATTGAATTCACTCGGAGCGATGGTGGCGCATCTTTGGAGCGGAGGGGCTCTGCGAATTCGGCGTATACTAGGGACATAGATGTAGAAATCATCTTCCCGAGCAGGATCGGCATAACGTATTTCCAGCGTTGTCGTACCCGAGGTGTCTCGGGGATACTCGTCCGCACGGAGTTGCATCCAGTCAATGTACTCATATCCCGGGAAGACTGGTTTTGGATCTAGACTAACTCGATTTCTAGTAAAGATACTATGCGCGACGACGGTTCCGCGACGCTCCGAACCATCCCGCTCAATTGCATCGCGGATTATTCTCCCCTCTTTGGTCGAACCTCCGTTCTTGTAATCGTCTCCTAACCACCGCCAATAAAAATTCCAGGCGAGCTTGAGTCCCGCCTGGGGATCATTAGGATCAAATTTGGGGAACGGGAGACCGGCAACATAGTTGAGTAGCTCTCCATTATTCCCTAGCCTCACCGAGCCCGAATATTTTTCCGTCGCCTCTAAATATTCCGTTGGTGGTTTGAAGTTCTTCGGTTCCTTGATTTTAAATGTATAGCCCTGTTTGATGCGATTCAGGAGGTTTTCGCCCACCATCCCCTGAGCCTTCCACCAATTCTGCGGCCCAATGGTGCCACCGGGCTTAAGGTCAACGTCATTAGCCCTTGCTAGTGAAAAGTTGAGCAGGAGGAAAAAGATGGCTGTTCGAATCCAGAAGGAGGATTTCAACATATCGGACCACGTCATCTGATCGCGCCGCCCCGCATCACGGTTTGCAGAGTCGCAATGGTAAAAAAGGAGGGACGGTAACCGTAGTTATAATTTCTACCCACCGTCACCAGCGTGGAACGGCCATTCTGGGCGTTGACAATAACGACCGTCCCTACCGAGTAGATCTGTCGCTTGTCCAGGAGATCGAGGGGATAGCGGAAAGCAAATTGCTCTTTCCAGTATCTCCCCTGCCGATCCCATATCATCGTCCAAATGGTCTCAAAATGGACTTTATCGAGAAAAAGGACTTTTCGCGGATAACAGTACTCTGGGTTTTTAGGGGTGATCTCTAATACGTACGCATCATGAATCTCCCAATCTTCATTAAGCGGTAGATAGTCTCCCGTCTTGCGACGAAAGGGCAAGCTGCCCTGAGAAAAGTTGCCCAGCATCGGCTTTTCGCCCAGCAGCCGGTATTTAAAGTCGGTGACTTTGCCGTTAAAACTATTGACGTCATCATAGTTAAACTCGCTGGGCGCGATGGTTCCGCATCTTTGGATTGGCGGAACACGGCGAATGCGGCGAAGACTGGGAACATACACATAGAAGTCATCTTCGATGTGAGGACTGGCGTACCGCATCTCCAGGACGGTCGTGCCGGAAGAGTCTCGCGGATACTCGTCCGCAATGATCTGCATCCAGTCGATGTGTTCGTAGCCGGGAATGACAGGTTTCGGATCGACGGTGACTCGATTACGAGCCCGGATGGAAATGTTAATCACATCGCCGCGACGCTCAGAGCCGTCCCGGTCGATAAAATAGCGAATGATCCGTCCCTCTTTAAGAGCCCCCGCATTCTTGTAATCATCCCCCAACCACCGCCAGTAGAAATTCCAGGCTACCTTTTGGCCCGCTTGGGGATCATTGCGATCGAAGTTGGGGAACGGCCGGCCGGCAAAATAGTTCAGCAGCTCGCCGTTGGAGCCAAGTCTCACTGCGCTGGAATACTTCTCAGTGGCTGCATCGTATTCCCTGAGCGGTTCAATTGTCCTCGGTTCCTTGATTTTGAATGTATAGCCTTGCTTGATTCGCTGGAGGAGGTTTTCACCAACCATTCCCTGAACCTTTTGCCAGTTATGCGGACCGATAGTATCGCCGGGCTTCACATCAACTTCGGCAGCCCAGAGCCCGTGAGCAAAGCCGGGGAATGGAATGGGAAAAAACCAAAACATCAACAAGAATAGCAGGACCGGCGCCGGGCACCCTTTATTGAGTTTCATCTCACCACAGCCTCACGCTACAAAAGGGGCAACTAAAATGATCCCAATGTCTCCCTGTACTTTACTACAAGGCAATTTAAGACCACGACGGAGCCGCGAAGAAGCCGGGAAAAGCGACCCTTATCGCAGTCAAATCTAAACAGCAAGCTTTACGCCAACGCCGAAAGCCGAGAGCGTGCAGGATAAACGCTTGATCTTAAGCAAAAATTATTGCCGGAGATTAAAGTCAGCGATGATGGTGTCTACAAAATTACACCCGGGTGTGAACTTTTGGATACAGGTCGCTCTCTGCGTCTCCCACGCCTAAAGTTTGTGATTCTAATGGCCCTCCGGCCATTCACGAAGAAACCGATGGCGCGCAGAAGGTCCACCCAGGAAGCCCAGATTATTTGTTCATCTGCCTTCCCGCCAATACGACCATCTCGTCAACCAGACGATTCATCTCCTCGACAACATTCTCCAACACTCGTCGGCGAGATACTGAGATAAACGGCTGATCCGTATTGTCTTTGAGACTTGTTATGGCCAGCAGCAGCACAGACATGCAGTTCTTTAGATCGTGAGCGATCCGCTCCGTTTGAGAGCAGCACATGCCTGTTTCTTGTGCTTCCGACTCTTGAATTGGCGCTTGGGTGCGACCCTTAGGGGAAGTTGGCAAATAAAGAATCGTACTCATAAAATACCGTCCGAGCAGACGGCTTTGGGGCCATCCGTGCCTTTCACTTCTAGTTCGATCATGCGGGGCATGGCGTGCTATGCACGCATTGTGCCAGGACTGGAGACCACCGGGCAGTTGCTCGAAGGCGCACTGTTGTTGAAGAATTTCTAACTCTGCAGTTTGACTCGCGGCTGAATCGAAGGGGTCACGGATACATTCGGATACACACCTATTTCTCTTCTATAGAAATCTAATCGGTATCGGCCAGCTAATCAGCGCGACCTAAGACGACGCTTTGAGGGTTAATCAAAGGCGTTGACAGCTCCGCTGTAAATTCATTTTTGAAAACGGGCGGATCATGCCTTGGTACCCACGATATTGAATACACTGACAGGGTGCGTGAACCCTTTCAATTGCAATTGCGCCACCGGTTCCACGTGCACGAAGTCTTCGATCTTGCTGAGAGTGTTTTGATTCGTCAAGATCTGTCCGCCGCTCGCCTCCTCGCAAAGCCGGTAAGTCAAGTTCGGTACTTTTCCCACCACCCCATAGTCCATGCGCCCTTCAAAGCCGAAATTTCCCACGGTGGCATAGCCGGCGGCCAGGCCGATGCCTAAATCCAGATCATAACCCTTAGCGAGCCATCCTGTACGCAGCTCTTTACCACGGTCGCGCATCTCGAGCGCCATCGTCACAGCTTTTTTCGTCTGCAGCTCGCAGGCGACAGTATCGTTAAAAAAGACCATCATTCCGTCTCCGGTAAATCGTTCCAGTGTGCCGTCAAACTTGAAGACTAGCCTTCCCATCTCTGCATGATAGTTTCTCAGCAGCGCCATGACCTCTTCAGGCTCCGCGTTATTTGCAAATCTCGTAAAGCCACGCAAATCCAGAACAACAACCGTGACCTCCTGCCGATGGCTCTCCCAAAGACTATCCCCGTCCGGGCACTTGAGAACGATCTCGGCAATTTGCGGAGAAAAGTAACGCTTCAGCCGATACATACGGTGAAGCTCGTTCTCTTTTTGGAAGCCGCTTTCTTTCATCGCCTTATTGCAGTCGACTAGTGGCCGTCTAAAAGGAATCAGTTTTTGTTCTAACATAAATGCCTCTTCGAGTTATTTCTCACTCCCCGCACCATGGAAGTGCAGGCGCCGTGCCAACGCTGAAGACCCGCGCTTAAGAAAACACGTGGTCGTTTTTGCTGGAGTTTTTTGTACGGGGTCTCAGCATCGCCGCTGAAACCAACTATGGTGCACTGATTTTAGATACGGCCGGATATCTAAAAGGATATAGAACAACTGGGCGAGAAGTCACCGCCAAAACATCGTCGAGCGAAATGCCCCTCGAAGGGAAAACCGCGCCGCCAGCCACAGCTGACAGCTCATCGAGCAGGTAAGCCAAAAAAATAAAGCCATCCACCGATCAAAAACCACACCAGGAGAGCCGTCAGTGGACCAAGCAACAGATTGCTCCTGTGAGTTTCACGGCGCCTGACATGGACCCGCGCAGGTTCGACCGAAGCTAGAGTGCTTTGGCCTGGACTTGACACCGCCAGTGCTTCTTTCTCCCTTTCCATTGCTTCACCAGATACGTTTCTATCCCCCACAAATAATTATTGCCTCTCACGCTCTGTGCTGCCAGGTCTGGGTGATTCGCCTCTAACGCCTTTTTTAAATCGCAAGGGATCGTTGATAGAGTGCTTCCGCCCGAAGGGGGGAGGGAACGAAGCCCTCCCCTAAACTGCCCAACTGATCCTGTGTGTCATTTAATCTCCATCTGCAAAATTGCCGTGAAGGAGCACGCGCCTCTGGGCTCGGATCTCGTCTAACCCCGTCGGGTCATAATCACAGGGACCATAGAAGTCGATGATATTGCCAGTAGTCGAGTCGAGGACTGGTCGCTCCCAAGACAAACTGTCTTCACGCATCGCCGGGAACTTTAGATGACAATAATCTGTGATGGCGGTAGGAACGCTGGAGATCATCTCTTCGGCTTCCGCGGATGGCACGCCCCAAAACAGTGTTGAGGACAGGAGCAGGTTACATAGAAGTGATAGGCTCTTTTTCATTTGACTCACCTCCTTTCTTTCTCAATTTTCACTCCTTGCTCTGTTAGAATTGCAGACCGCGTGCCAAGAGTGATCTCCTCCAAATATCTCTGTATCTGTGTGAAAATCCAATAATCGCAGAGCATGCTAAACGTCAACGTTGTTGTCGGTGCGTCGCCTTCGTTGACAGTGTTTTCGTCGATATGTTAGGGAGGAGCCGATGAACCAGAGCCAAACGCCTACGCTTGAGGTCCCGTCTGCTCAGAGCGAAGGCCAACACGCGGATCGGCTGCGGGCGATTCTCAACGTCTGCAAACGGATGACCTCCGTAGGGGATGTCATTTCTCTTTTGGAGTTGATCACGATTGAGACTAAGGCATTGCTCAAAGCGGATCGGGTGAGCATCTTCTTGCTGGATCGCGAGAAGTGCGAGCTTTGGTCCGTGATTTCTCAGGAGAAAAGGATCATGCGCTTCGACGCGCGGCTGGGAGTCGCCGGTAGTGTCGCGATGACGGGTCAAACGATCAACGTGGCGGACGCCTACGAGCATCCGCTGTTTTACAAGGATGTCGACTTACAGACGGGGTATCGAACTCGAACGTTGCTGGCGGTGCCCCTCAGAGATCTAAAGGGTGAGATTATCGGTGTCGGCGAAGCGATCAACAAAAGCGCAGGGCTGTTCACCGATGAGGATGCCGAGCTGTTGCAGACCTTGGCGGCCCACGTCTCGGATACGATCGAAACCACCCAGCTTGAGAGACAGCTGCAGGACTACCCGTTAGAGAAAGAAAGCGATCGCCGCCCTGATATTGGCAGCGGCTTCTCCACACAGAACATCATCGGCATGAGTTACCGGATTCAATCGATCATTCGGCTGATCGACCAGATTCGCGACTGCTCGGTGGACGTCTTGATCGAGGGTGAGAGCGGCACCGGGAAAGAATTGGTAGCAAAGGCTTTGCACCACAGTAGCCCCCGTGCGAAATACCTCTTCGTAGCCGTGAACTGCGCCGCGCTGCCGGACAACCTTGTGGAAGCTGAATTATTCGGCATCGAAAAGGGAGTCGCCACCGGCGTCGATCGCCGCATCGGAAAATTCGAGGAAGCCAACGGGGGAACTCTGTTTTTGGACGAGATTGCTGACTTGAGCCTGCCGGCCCAAGCCAAGATCCTTCGAGTTCTCCAAGAACGGTCGGTGGACCGAGTCGGCGGCAGAGGCTCGGTACCGATCGATGTGCGCGTTATCGCGGCAACCAATCAGAACCTGGAAGCTGCCATCCAAAAGCATACGTTTCGCGAAGATCTGTACTACCGCTTGAAGGTGATTCATATTCAAACGCCATCGCTTCGCGATGTTCCGGAAGATATCCCTGTATTGGCCAACCACTTCCTGTCCAAGTATTGCAAGATGATGAACACGGAGCTGAAGCAATTTACCACCCGAGCGTTGGCGGAACTGTCTGGTTACTCGTGGCCCGGCAATGCGCGCCAGCTAGAAAACGAAGTCAAACGCCTGGTCGCTTCAAATCTGAGCGCTTCCATTCAAAGCTTCCAGCCCAAAGAGGAACCGGCGCCGAAGTCGCCGACGTCTCGATCCTTACCGGACGCCGTTGAGCAATTAGAACGCCGGCTGATCGAAGACGCACTGCGAAATTCTGCTGGAAACAAACAAAAAGCGGCTCAGGCGTTAGGCCTGAGCCGCCA
>JAHKKJ010000325.1 GCA_020027655.1 Deltaproteobacteria bacterium
TTATCCCTCTTCGAATCCAAACAGCGCCTTCGCGTTCTGATAGTAGATCTTTTCTTTGTCCGCTTTTGGGATGTCCAGCTCTTTCATCTCTTTTAAGGTCATCGGGTAAAACTGATCATCTTTCCCATCGCGGCCATGGGGATAGTCCGCGCCGAAGAGAATCTGGTCGGCGCCCACCGTATCGTAGACGAGCTTGATAAAAGCCGCGCGAATCGGCCCGGCGGTGTCGTAGTAGATCTTTTTAAAATATTTTTCCGGCTCCTGCTTGCATTCCGGATTGCCTTCGCGCCAGTTGAGCCGGTCGAGATACAAGAGAATCATACCACCCAGATGCGAGGCGATGAGCTTGAGGTTCGGGTAGCGATCAAAAACGCCGCAATAAACAATACGCGAAAGTGCCAAAGTGCTGTCGGTGGGCCAGAGAATTTTTTGATGCAGCGAATATTTGTTCCAGTTGGCCTGGCAAGGCGCGTTGGCCGGATGAAGAAACAGCGGCTTGTCCCCGGCTGCCAAGGCGTCCCAGAACGGCTTGAACTCAGCCTCATCGAGATATTTTCCATCCAAGTTGGTCGGCATCATCACGCCATGCATGCCTAGTTCCTTGGTGCATCGGTGCAGCTCTCTCACGCAGTCGTCCATGTCAACCATCGGCAGCCGCGCGAAGGCTTTGAAGCGATGCGGATATTTCGCATGCGCGTCGGCAAAGGAGTCGTTGAGAATTCGGCAAAGCTCCAAAGCTTTGCCGCGGTCGCCTGCCTTCTCAATCCTCCCGCCGGTGTTGGAAAGAACACCGATGTCGATGCCGTATTGATCCATGACGTTGAGATACTCCCGGTGATCGAAAGCGTGGAAGCCCACCCCTCTAACGTCATTTTTCGCTTCGGGCATAAGCTCGAGAAACTTACCGGGAAACGCATGAAAGTGAGTATCGATAATCATGGCCTCTCCTCTTTATACCGCAGTGCACAAGCAGGTCGATTATTTACTTATACCTCCGCGCCATTTCGTCAAAGAATTTTTCCGCTTCCAATTCCTGAAGAAAACTGAGATCGACGAATTGCTCCGGCTTGGCGTTCTTTGCCTGTGCGATCTGCGGCGCGGACATGTCGATGAGATTCTGTATGCCTCTCATCGTCGGATACGGCTTCTTGGGCGTTCTTTTCAGATAGTGCAGGTAGGAGTAGTCGAGCACTTCCTGATCGTTGGTGCGCATATAGCGGCCGAGACTCTTCAAGGTCGGCTGCTTGTTGGAAAAAATGTAATAAATGCCTTCCACGTAGGCTTTCACCGCCGACTTCACGATTTCGCGATGCGCTTTGATATAGCTTCGCGACGTGGCCAACCCGCTGCCTTGGACTTCGAAGCCGATGTCGGCCATTTGAATGATTTCCACAAATCCCGCTTTCAAAGCTTGCGGGACCTCCGAAGGGTTAAAGAAAGTCGCGTCGATTCTTCCGGCACCCATCGCGGCCAGTCGCTCCGGCCCGGTGCCGGTCGGCACGAACGCCACATCTTTGTTGGGCTCGAGATTGAATTTCTTGAAGAGAATCAGCGCTGCGTTGTGGGTCGCCGATCCGAAGCCGCTGATGCCGAAGCGCTTGCCCTTGAGTTGCTCCACCTTCGTGGAGGTTCCTGGACGGGCGAAAACACTTTGGTCGTAAGAGCTTTCCACCGAGCCGACGAGCACGATGTCATGCCCCTGCAAATTCGCAATGATCACATTGCCGATCGTAACGATGGGGGGATCGCCGCCGGTGAGGGCTTGAATCGCCACCTGCCCGCCGCGCAGAAAGATCAGCTCCACGTCCAACCCATACTTGCGGAACAGACCCTCGTCCTTCGCCACCCAGAGCTGTCCCTGCCGCGAGCTGATGGATGGATAACCGATGCGGATCTTCTGGAGCGGTTGAGCGCCAGCGCTGGCCCAGATAAATAACTGGAGCAGTGCGGCAACAAATAGAACACAATCGGTTCTCATGACTGGGTTCGCTCTCCTTATATCAACGGTAATCCAGCGTCAAGGCGATAGCGATATTGACAGGCTCATTTAGCACGTGTTTACTTGCCACGATGAGGATTCAAATTGCTGCTTTTGTCGCCGACCTGCGCGGTAGTCGATCGCTCTTTTCCTCTCCCTCCCGGGAGGGAGAGGACTAAGGTGAGGCTGGGCTAGGAGCTTTTAACCCTCACCCCTTCCCTCTCCCGCAAAGCGGGCGAGGGTGTAAAGAAGAGTGAACAAAACCGAGGGTACTATTAAAGACGATCCTATGGCCGATTCCACAGCCTCAAAGCGCTACCCTGTTCTCATTGCCGGCGCTGGGCCGGTCGGTCTTTCGCTAGCGATCGAGCTAGCCTGGCGCGGCATCCGCTGCCTCGTCGTCGAACAAAGTGATGGCGCCGTCGATTTCCCGACGACCAATCTCGCTAATACCCGGACCTGTGAACATATGCGCCGTTGGGGGTTAGCCGATCGAATGAGGTATGAATCCGGTTACCCCACCGATTATCCACGCAACTATCTCTTCGTGACGCGCATGAACGGCTACGAAATCGCGCGCTTCGACCACCCCGCTAACGGCGACCCAAACTCGCGCTCGCCGTATAGTCCGGAAGGACGATTGTGGATTTCAAAACCGTACTTCGATCCGGTGCTGCATGAATATGTGAGTACGCTTCCGACCGTCGAGGTTCGTTATCAAACCGCCATGGAATCCTTTCGGCACGACGACGAGCGGGTGGTGGCCGATATTGTTGACGTTGCGAGCGGCCGACATTCAAGCATCGAAGCCGCATACTTAATCGGCTGCGACGGCGGTCGCAGCACGGTCCGGCGCCAGTTGGGCATTCAGTTCGAAGGAGTATTCGCCGAAGGCATGAACGTCGCCGTGTTGTTTCGCTCGCCGTTATTGTCACTGACCCCCCACGGCCCCGCCGTGCAGTATCAGATTCTCAACCCGCAAGTCCAGGGAGCCATTGCCGCCGTCGATGGCAAGGAGCTTTGGCGTTTAAATATTCGCGGCGTCAAGCAAGAACAATTGGATTCGCTCAACGCGCCGGAAAAGTTGCGTTTCGCGCTTGGCGAGAATATTCCCTTTGAACTGCTGGCAGTCCGCCCATGGACAGGACATTGCGTCGTTGCCAAGTCTTATCAAGATAAGCGCGTGTTCCTGGCCGGTGACGCCGCCCATCTGAATTGGCCGGCGGGGGGCTTCGGCATGAACACCGGTATCGGCGATGCGGTGGATCTCGGCTGGAAGCTTGCAGCGGTTCTCCAAGGATGGGGAGGGACGCACTTGCTTGACAGTTACGGCCCGGAACGAAAACCCGTGGCCATGACCAATGTAAAAGAAGCAAGCGAGATGCACGCGGGTTTCGAAACTCAGGTGGCCTTTTCCGCTATCCTGGAGGAAAACAGCGAACAGGGGCGAGAACAGCGGGCGAAAGCGCGTGAAGCAATCCTTCGAACCCGCGCCAAGGAGTTTCAAAACGATTCGCCTGGGATCGAATTTGGCTATCGCTACAGCCAGTCACCGATCTGCGTTCCCGACGGACCGGAACCCCCACAGGACGACCAAGGCAACTACACGCCGACCACCTGGCCCGGGTCGCGGGCGCCGCATGTTTGGCTAAAGGACGGCCGCTCGACTCTCGATCTATTCGGCAAAGGCTTTACGTTGCTGGTCCTTTCTTCAAAACCGACCGACACCTCAACTTTCACCACCGCCGCAAAGAACGTCGGCCTACCTCTCGCTGTTGTTAGTTTAGACGAGTCAAAGATACGAGAAACTTATGAGCGCCCGCTGGTTCTGGTGCGCCCCGACGGTCACGTGGCGTGGCGCGGAGATTCCACGCCCGATAACCCTGCCGCTATCATCGATCACGTTCGAGGCGCGGATTGAACAACCCGCAACAAGCTGCGGGGTTAGAAGAAACGATGAGATGACTTGTCTTCTAGGCGTCACTACTGAATGTTTTTATCGGGGGTCCAGTTCTTAAACGGCCTGGATTCCCGCTAAAAGCATGCGGGAATGACGGGCTAAGGGAGATTCTATGAAACGAACCCGATTGCCTTTTTTTCTCGCCTTTATTCTCTTTTTCGCTGTCTCCGATTTTCCAGTCCAAGCGGCCACCAAGGTATCCTTTCCTTTTACTCCCATCAGTGCCGCCAGCCTGCCCTGGTGGGTTGCCAAGGAAGCACGCTACTACGAAAAGCACGGCCTGGACGTGGATATGATCTACGTAGGAGCATCCCCCGTAATCATTCAAGCCATGCTCGGCGGACAAGCTGGGGTAGGAGCGGGCGGA
The DNA here is from genome assembly GCA_020027655.1 of Deltaproteobacteria bacterium. Lineage (GTDB taxonomy): Bacteria > Desulfobacterota > Binatia > UBA9968 > UBA9968 > DAIRFP01. Next base: position 4,306 of record JAHKKJ010000325.1, read on the forward strand.
GGTCCTCCGTTAGTTACCAATGTGTTGCAGGGAGGCGATATCGTACAGGTCGCGACCACCGTTCCCTATGCGATTCAATCGCTGATCGTAAAATCCGAGATTAGAACACCTGCTGATTTGGCCGGAAAAAAAGTCGGCATTAGCAGGCTCGGAGCGATTCCACACTACACGTTGCAAGCCGTCGTGAAGCTTTACAACGTGCAGGGTATCAACATCGTTCAAACCGGCACGACGACGCAAGCGATAACCAGCCTTTCTCAGGGATTGGTCGATGGAATCATCACGTCTGCGCCTTTTACCTTTCGCCTGATGAAAGATGGGTACCGTGAGCTCGTCAGCCCCAAAGATTTCAAGAAGGCTGGGGTTGAATTTCTCATTCAAGGCTTGGTCGCGCGAAAATCCTTTGCCGTCAAGAACCGCGAGGTCGTCATCGGCATGATCAAGGCAACCATGGAAGGGGTCAGGCAAATGTTCGCCAACGAGAAGCAAACGAAGTCGGTGCTGGCCAAATATACCCGACAGACCGATCCGGATATTTTGGATCAGACCTACCGATTCGCGCTTGATGTGTTTATCAAAGATCCCACGGTGACGGCAGATTCCATCCAACCCATCGTGCAACAGTCGGCGCAATTCAATCTGGTTGACGCCAAATTGGCCACTAGCACGCCGCTGACGGCATACTACGACAACAGTTACGTCGACGAGCTGAAGCGCTCGGGCTGGTTGGCGGAGCTATGGAAGTAAAGAATCGAACGGGCGTTGCGCTGGCAACCTGACGGCAAAACGAATTTGACAGCGCCTGTGCTCTTTGTTATTCCGACCATCGACGAATC
>JAHKKJ010000326.1 GCA_020027655.1 Deltaproteobacteria bacterium
TTCATGAAGTCGGCTGAGGGTGCGAAAATTCTTGCGTCAACCGGCCGGATTTCAGGACGAAAAGGTGTGAGATCGGTGTACGAGGAACTGGCCAATCTGGAGGAACGTGGAATTCCGCTCCTCATCGTCGGACCGGAGCAATCCGAACAAGTCTCCAAGCCGATGGAAAAAATCATGAAAGACATGTTGGTCCCGTAGGCGGGACTCTCTGATTAGCGCTCCCGCAAGGGATCGATCGAGAGAAAATAACGGCTAGACCGCGTGCTTGAAGTCGCGGTAGCGCTCCCCGCGTCCGCAACAGCGAAAAGAGTGCCCATCGAAATTAGTGTCACCGGAACAAAGAAACTTAAGGCGGCCCTAATTCAAGTTCGTTCCTTATTCGATTGGCTCCAGGTCGGGATGCTCGTCCTCAGTCCTGAGCTACTCAGTCCTTAGAAGAGCAGTTTCCAGCACTCTTGCAATGAACTCACGCCGGCGAGCTTTGGGTGTTGGATATGCGTCAGTTGGGAGCTGTTGCTCGTTGGAAGGACGCAGCGTTCGAAGCCTAGCTTTCCCGCCTCTTTGACCCGGGCTTCAGCCTGAGAGATGCCGCGAATTTCGCCAGCCAGCCCCACTTCGCCGAAAAAGACCGTCCTCGGATCGATGATTTTTTCCTTGTGACTCGAAGCAACGGCAGCGATGACGCCGAGATCGACAGCCGGCTCGTCGACGTGGACACCGCCGGCGACGTTGACAAAAATATCTTGGTCGAAGAGCCTGGCGCCCATTTTTTTCTCCAAAACCGCGACGAGTAATGCCACGCGGTTGTGATCCACGCCGATGGTCGTGCGTCGCGGCACCGCCAGGAATGAGCGGCTGACCAGAGCTTGGAGCTCCACTAAGATCGGCCGCGTCCCTTCCATGCTGCAAACCACGGCGGACCCTGGTACTTCCAGCGGTCTCTCCATCAAAAAGATCTCTGAAGGATTGGTAACTTCTTTGAGGCCAGCTTCTTTCATCTCGAAAACGCCGATCTCGTTGGTCGAGCCAAAACGATTCTTGACGGCTCTTAGGATTCGAAAGCTATGGCCGCTCTCGCCCTCGAAATAGAGGACGGTATCGACCATGTGTTCGAGCACGCGGGGGCCGGCGATGGCGCCATCCTTGGTCACGTGGCCGATCAAAAATGTCGTCAGGCCAGTTTTCTTTGCCAGCACGATGATGGAACCGGAGCTTTCCCGCACCTGCGCGATGCTGCCGGGGGCGGACGGAAGGGTTGATGTAAAGATCGTTTGAATCGAGTCGATGACGAGGACGCCGGGCTTGAGCTTTTTTACCTGCTCGATGATTCTTTCGAGGGAGGTTTCGCTCAGAACGAGCAAGTTCGGTGCTAAGATACCAAGCCGTTCCGCGCGCATCTTGATTTGCCGTTGCGACTCCTCGCCAGATACGTAGAGGCAAGTGAGACCCGTTTGACTGATGGCGGCGAAGGCTTGCAGGAGCAGAGTCGATTTTCCAATACCGGGATCGCCGCCGATCAGAATGACGGAGCCTGCGACCAGCCCGCCCCCAAGAACCCTGTCGAACTCGCCGATGCCTGATAAAACCCTGCCTTCTTCATCCGTCGCGATGGCATGGATTGGCGAAGGTTCTTCCTTGGTCCCGAGGCTAAGCTCTCCGCGCGGGTGCGCGGCTCGTTCCTGTTTTTCTTCGACTAGACTGTTCCATTGGTTACAGTCCGGGCAGCGGCCCAGCCATTTTGGTGATTGGTAGCCGCAGCTTTGACAGGAATAGATGATTTTAACTTTAGCCACAGTTCCAATTTCCCAATTCTCTTGGGTTCAAGGGCTTCGCTCCCAAAACTATCAGGTTTTGATTTAAATCGCTTGCAAGCGTAAATAGGGGCTTTTTCCATCCGACAATCTCACGGCAGAATGTTTCTGTTTTGCTGGCAGGAGCGGCATAGAGAACTAGAATTCTGTCTGCTATTGCTGCCACAAATCGATTGCGACTTAGGGCCATGTGAATGTCGGAACGGTGACGGTGGCTTCTAAAAGAAGAAAGAAAAAGCAGGCGCCCTTCATCCAGGGGCTTCTTGTACTCGGTGCGAATTTTCATCTTAGTAAGACTTCGCGCCGGGCAAATGATCATGGGCTGGTTCCCGCGAAGAAGAATGCTCAGGCACTCCCGTTCGCCGGGGGAGTGAAAGCCGCTTATTACTGTCACGCCTGGTGCCAATGCGGTTTCAATGAGATTGTGAGTTTGTAAGATTAATTCCGCGGGGCATTCGGCTGAACAGAAGATCGCTAATTTACTCTCCTTGAGTATATCTAGATTTCCCAGCGCGGATATGGAGGCGGGGACGTCCTTTCCTAAATAGGACCTTAAGGCGGCGGGATAAGATGAGTGAGTTTGATCAAAGCAGACAGTCAGCATAACCGGCTTATCGGTACTACGCAGTCCATCGTAGCTCGATTTCAAACCCAAACGATCTTGGCTTTGCCATTGCGCTATTTATAGCAGGAACGCCTCATAAAGGGTACGAAAGCGGTGGTTGATAATTGCCTGATTGGTGCAATAATCGGCGAAAATCATGGGTTACGATTCGATCACCACTGAATTACTCCGTATTGAAGAGGCGGGGCTTTATCGTAAACTCCGGCGCGTCGAAAGCGACCAGGGACCAATGCTGCGGCTCGATGGTCGAGACGTGATTAATTTCTCTTCCAATAATTACCTGGGACTGGCGAATCATCCCTCGTTATGCAAGGCGGCAAAAGAGGCGATAGATCGCTACGGGTGCGGCTCCGGGGCATCACGCCTGATATCCGGCAACATGACGCTTCACGAGGAGCTGGAGGAAAAGATTTCGGAGCTCAAAGGCACCGAAGCAGCTTTAGTCTTTAACTCCGGTTTCCAAGCCAACACCGGCATCCTTTCGACCCTGGTCGGCGAAGGCGATGTGATTTTCAGCGACGCGCTCAACCATGCCAGCGTCATCGACGGTTGTCGCCTGTCGCGTGCAAAGGTTGTTGTATACGGGCATTGCGACGTGGATGAGCTTGAGCAAGGTTTGAAAGATGCTCCCAGCAATGCGCAGAACCTGATCGTTACGGAATCTCTTTTCAGCATGGATGGAGATGAGGCGCCGCTCGCCGATATTGTCAGGCTGGCTGAAAAGCACGGCGCTATGGTCATGGTTGACGAGGCGCATGCAACGGGCGTCTACGAGCCCAGCGGCGCTGGGTTGGTCGCGAAATTGGGATTGGGTGATCGCGTGCCGATCCAAATGGGCACATTGGGTAAGGCACTCGGCGGCTTCGGTGCCTATGTTGCCGGCAGCAAAGCGTTACGCGAGCTTCTGATCAACCGTTGCCGGAGTTTCATCTTTACTACTTCGTTGCCTCCCGCGGTGATGGCCATGGGTATGGCAGCTGTCGATCTGGTGATGCGGGAGCCGGAACGGCGACAGGCTCTGTGGAATAACTGTGAGCGGCTGAGATCGGGATTGAAAGAGCTTGGATATTCACTTGGCGACAGCCAGAGCCAGATCTTGCCGCTGATGATTGGGGATGCGACCCAATGCATGAAACTATCGGAAGATTTGTTGCAACGAGGACTGTTTGCGCAGGGGATCCGGCCCCCGACAGTTCCGCCGGGCACTTCTCGCTTGCGCATCACATTGATGGCTACGCATACGCGTGAGCAGATCGACCTAGCACTGAGGGCCTTCGAAGAAGTCGCACGGGAGATGAGGGTCGAGGATCGAGGATAGAGGATAGAAGATAGACAAAGCTCGACTCTTTGAAAATCATGGATTACGAGCGACTTAAATACCTAGATCATACCTACCTTTGGCATCCGTTCACCCAGATGCAGGAGTGGATGAGTGAGGAGCCGTGCATCATCAGCCAAGGCGACGGCCATTATCTCGTTGATGTGCACGGTCGGAAGTATCTGGATGGCGTTTCGTCGCTCTGGTGCAATGTCCATGGACATCGAAAAAAAGAGCTGGACGATGCCGTCAAAGCGCAGCTCGACCGCCTCGCTCATTCCACTTTTCTCGGTTTGAGTCACCCGCCCGGTATCCAGCTGGCGCAGAAGCTGATCGAGATCGTTCCTAAAGGCCTCCAAAGGGTTTTCTACTCAGATAGCGGCGCCACGGCGGTGGAAGTCGCACTCAAGATGGCAGTCCAATACTGGCAACTCAAGGGGGAAACAAAGCGCACTCAGGTTGCTTCGCTCGCAGAGGCCTATCACGGTGATACCATCGGCGCCATGAGCGTCGGATATTCCGAAATCTTCCACCATTTTCATCTTCCGCTGCTCTTTCCAGTCTTGCGCATCAACCCGCCGCACGGGTTTCGCTACTTGAAGCGCTTGAGTGAGGAAGAAGCGCTCAAGACCGCGATCCGTGAGGCCGAAGAAAAGCTCACTCAAAAAAAGGATTCACTCGCGGCGCTTATCCTTGAGCCTTTGATTCAGGGAGCGGCCGGGATGTGGTCCCAGCCGCCTGGCTATGTCTTGGCGTTACGGGAGATCTGCCGCAGGAATAAGATTCTTTTTATCGCTGACGAGGTCGCCACCGGCTTTGGCCGGACCGGAAAGATGTTTGCCTGCGAGCATGAAGAGGTCCGCCCCGACATTCTCTGCTTAGGAAAGGGAATCACCGCCGGTTATCTACCGTTGGCTGCGACCGTCACGACCGAGGAAATCTTTTCGGTCTTTCTGGGAGAGTACAAGGAATTTAAAACTTTCTTCCATGGTCATACCTACTCGGGCAACCCCTTGGGGTGTGCTGTCGCTCTGGCGAGCCTTGAGCTGTTCAAGCAGGAGAATATCGTCGGGCGGATGCAGCCCCGGATCGCATATCTAGAGCGTAGGCTGCAGCAGGATTTTCTCCCGCTGGCTCACGTTGCCGATGTCCGTCAGTGGGGTTTCATGGTCGGCATCGAGTTGGTTGAAGATAAGAACGAGCGCCGAAGTTATCCGTCGGAAAAAAAAACGGGGCACAAGGTGATCCTGGAGGCACGCAAGAGAGGCGTTATGATTCGCCCGTTGGGGGATGTGATCATTCTCATGCCGCCGCTGACTATTGCAGATAGCGAACTCAAGACCCTTCTAGATGTAACCCTCGATTGCATTCGGGTCGTGACGGAG
>JAHKKJ010000327.1 GCA_020027655.1 Deltaproteobacteria bacterium
ACGGCGGGGGCGGCGGCGTTGCCGCCGGTTGCTCTGTCTTTTTCGGAAGAGCCGGCTGCTCCTTCTTGACATGGACGGCGCAGGCATGGGGCATCTTCTCTACTCGCTTGCTGCCGCATGTCGGACATGAGATCAGCTTTTTTTCCGCCTGCTTTTGAAAATCTTCAAAGCTCGGAAACCAGCCTTCAAATTCGTGACTTTTCTTGCAGATAAGGTTGTAGACGACCATACGATCCTGCAGGTATGAATAGGTTTGTTTTAGCAGGTTGTCAAGGGAGTAGGGATCTTCTGGCCAGCGAGCAAACAATAATAACTTTGGGTTCAGCCCAACCCTTGGCGGATTTATCTGTGTTTCCGGTAGTTTGATGAGGCACGTTGGCGTGCTAAGATCGCTTATCGATGAGCAATGAATTGGCGATAAAGATCGTGCGCAAGGTTTCCGCGGTCCCACGGGAGACATGGGATGGTCTGTTGGGTTCTGGCTCGCCCTTCATGAAATGGGATTGGTTGGATAGTTTCGAGCAGACCGGCTGTGTCAACGAAGAGACCGGCTGGTTGCCACACCATTTGGTCGTTGAGAAGGGCGACAAAATTGTCGCTGTCTGTCCGTTGTATCTCAAGCTGCACAGCATGGGAGAGTTTATTTTTGACTGGGAATGGGCGGAGGCGGCCCACCGCGTGGGTATCCAGTACTACCCCAAAATGTTGGTGGGCGTGCCGTTCACGCCCGTCACCGGCCCGCGTTTTCTCACGGCGCCTGGCGAAGAGCGAAAGTCTCTCATTCGCCTCATGGGTCAAGCGCTCGCAAAAGTGGCCGCAGACAACAAAATATCTTCAGTTCATGTGAACTTTTGCTTGGTCGAGGAGAGGCAGGCTCTGGAAGAAGTCGGGTTTTTCCCCAGAGCCGGTCTGCAATTTCACTGGCAGAATCAGAATTTTCAGGCATTCGACGATTATCTTGCAAGTTTTCGCAGCGATCGGCGCAATAAGATCAAGCGGGAGCGACGGGAAGTCGCTCAACGAGGCATCACCATCCAGGCTTTCGAAGGGGACGATCTCACACGAACGCAAATGCGCACTATGTTTCGCCTCTACAAAGGCCATGTCGATCGCCATTACTACGGCCGCCAATACCTTACGGCTGAGTTTTTTGATGAGATTCACCGTCGGTTTGCTTCTCACGTTTCCCTGATGCTGGCCGAGCGCGAGGGGAAAGTCATCGCCGGCACCTTCAATGTGCGCGACGGCACGGCAATGTATGGCCGCTATTGGGGCGCCTTTGAAGAACACCCCTTTTTACATTTCAACGTCTGCTATTATTCCGCCATCGAGCATTGCATTCGGTTAGGCTTGGAACGGTTCGAAGCCGGCGCCGGCGGCAGTTTCAAACAGCTTCGAGGTCTGGACCCTGCACCTACCGGTAGCGTTCACTACATCGTCGAGGGAAAATTTCGGCGCGCCGTGGAGCGATTCCTGCAACAGGAACGGGAGATGATCCGTCAGAAGCGGGACATGTTGCTCGATGGAAGCCAGCTAAAACGCGACACGGAAACGCCATGAAAGGTGTCATCGCCTCGTTTTCTTGACTCTCTCGACGTTACTGGTTACGGTGACTTGCATGTTTCGAAGGGTTATCGCGTGCTTGGTCCTCGGTATGTGGTTGGGTTTGTTGGGGGTAGAATTCTCCGAGGAGCTAGGATTATTTGTCTTCACCAACGAGGAAACGGATCAAGCAGCGGATGCTGCACTGGGAAGCCTCGGGCAGGCTATCTCGGCGCCAGATCAACCGGATTTCGCCATTGCGAAACATTGGCTGAGTAAGATTGCAGTTTACCCATTGTCGGATAGCGCGCTTGCTGACAAACCGTTAGCTCTTTCCAGCCAATATCATCTGGCGGCAATCGTACCCAAACACTATATCCCTATCTACCAGCTTTACCTCGATTTTCGAATCTGATCTGACCCTCCCTAGTCGTTCTATTAGTAACTCCCTCAAATTTCTGTGGACCTGTTCGGCGTCAACGGATCCAGGACGATTGAATGAGAGGAGAAAGTCGTTGCTATCGGTTGGATAAAAGAATCCGCGCTACTGTGATGTCGGTCATGAAATGTATCACGCGAGGATCAGCCGACCGGAGCGGCGATGTTCAGCATGAAAAAATCGACAGGATTCTCTTCAGCCCGGGAGGTAGTGGGAAAATGCCTCCTTGAGCTCATGGGTTCTCATTCTGAAAGGAAAACTTGTAGTATCTCCAAGGGCGCTGGTGATTGACGGCAGGACCTCATCGAAGTAGCCCGCGAGCGGCGCTGTCTCTTAAAAGCGTCAGCGCTTAATGTCAGCAAAAATGAAATCTAAATCCATCTTAATGCTGCATATGGCTCTTCTCGCCGCTCTGTGCGGAGTTTTGTATTTTGCCTATTTAGGATCCACTCCCTTTTTTGACAAGGGGGAGCCCCGAGAGGCGCTCGCTGTGCAAGACATCGTCCAACGCGGCGAATGGCTGGTTCCGTTGAAAAAGGCGACGGACATCCCATCCAAGCCACCGCTGTTTCACTGGAGCGCGGCCATCTCGTCTCTGATCACGGGTCAACTCAGTGAGTCCGCGATCCGTTTTCCGTCGGCTGTGTATGCGACCTTGGGTGTGCTGTTTCTTTATGTCCTTGGACGAAAGCTCTTTGGCGCGAACGTTGCCCTCCTAGGAGGAGCGATTCTCGCCACCACGACCATTTATCAAAACCAAGCGCTAAGCGCGCGCGTCGATATGACCCTCTGTTTTTTTGTAACGGTGAGCCTGGGGCTATTTTATTCGTTGTATCGCGGATTCTTGACGAGGGAGATTTGGTATTACGTTTTCTTTTCGCTCGTGGGCATCAGCGTATTAGCGAAGGGTCCGTTGGGGATTGTGCTGCCCGCCCTCGTGGCTGGGGCATTCGTGGTATTGAAGAAAAGATGGGATCTGGTTTCGAAGTTTTGCTTGCATCCAGGCGTCGTCGTGATGCTGATCCTCGGCGCAGGTTGGTACGTGATCGCGGTGACGCGTGGCGGAGAAGGCTTTTTTGATCGCCAAATTATCGAAGAAAACCTCAGCCGCTTTGCCGGCGGCTCGGGTCATAGTCATCCTCCTTATTACTACATCCCCTATCTTTTCGCTCTTGGCCTTCCGTGGAGTCTTTTTCTCCCTTTCCTGCTGTGGGATTCCTTTAAGAAAGGATTTCTCTCGGACGACGACAGCCTCTTTCTAAAACTATGGTTTTTAGCAATGTTCGTTTTCTTTTCCGTCTCAATGGGGAAGCGGCCGGTCTACATTCTGCCGATATATCCGGCTTTATCACTACTGATGGCCATCTGGTTCTATCAGCATGGCGCGGCAGCCGGGACGAGACGTGTGCTTTACCGGGCCATGGCGGCATTGGCTGGGGCGGCGGGACTCATGCTCATTGTCGTCACGCTGGGAGCTTTGTGGCGCCATGACCCCGGTTGGTTTTTTTCGCTTGTCGAACGCCTGCTCAAGGCCAAAGACCGCGCCAATCTTTTGGTTGTCAAGAATGCGTTGGCGACGTTTGGCTGGTCTTTCACGGTTGTGGCGCTGCTGTCGGGGCTTCTTTGGCTGTCCCTAGCTCGTTCTTTGTGGGTAGGGAGACTTCGCTCCGCGGCCTGGCGACTTGTCTTAATTGCGGTTGCCGTTGCTTTCATTACTCGGGCCGTAGTCATGCCCGTGATAGCCGAAGCAAAAAGTTATCGCGAGTTCATGAGCAAAGTAGATCAACAGGTCACGGCCCACAGCAAGCTCTTACTTTACGGGTCATTTAACAGCGACCCGGTGATTTTTTATCGCGGCGGGCCGATCGAAACGCTCGATCAACCACTGGAGGAACTCGCTTCGAGGATCGGGTCCGGTGACCTGTTTATCATCATGCCGGAACAACTGTTTGTCGAGATTCAGAAACAAAGGCGGGACCTCCCGCCCCCGTTGTTGAAGAGCGCGGGGACGGGTCCCGAGGGTGATGCGCGGCTGGTTCTGGTGCGGGGTGGAGAACTCTGACAAACTAAGGAAGCTCGTCGAAATGATCCTAAAGAGTAACAATTGGCCCTCTTCACGAGAAACCCCTGCAGGTCAGTTTCCTTGACAGGTTCCTAGCTTTCTTCTAACGTCGGCTGCGGAGCTAAAGTCATGAAACCTGCCGTGAAGAACATCATCGAGCCGCTGATCTTTTTCGCCGTGCTCTTGATTCTGTGGGAGATCTTGGTCGAGGTGATCAAGGTTCCCTCTTTCATCTTGCCGCCGCCGCGAGATTTGTGGACGTCCTTCATAAAGAAATTACCCATTCTGGGCAATCACTCGCTCATTACATTCGTCGAAGCAGTGGGTGGATTTACATTCTCTTTGTTTCTCGGGGTGGCATTCGCCATTGCCGTGGTTTATTCGCGCCATCTGCAGAATACGATTTACCCGCTCATCGTGATTCTCTACGCCATGCCGAAGAGCGCCTTCGCGCCGCTCATGGTGATCTGGGTGGGATATGGACTCATGTCTAAGATCGCGATTGCTTTTCTGGTGGCGTTTTTCCCCATTGTGGTGAATACCGTCGTGGGGCTTAAAGAAGTGGAGCCGGAGCTTCTCGAACTGGCGCGAATTAACCGCGGATCGCAGTTCGATGTCTTCAAGAAGATTCGGCTCCCTAATGCGATACCCTTTATGTTCGCCGGGATCAAAGTCGCGATCGTTCTCTCTGTGACGGGCGCCATCGTGGCGGAGTTTGTCGCCGCCAACGAAGGGTTGGGCTATCTCGTGCTGCAAGCCAACTACAGTCTGGATACGGCCTTTGCCCTGGTGGTCCTGCTTATTTTGGCCGTTCTGTCTTTAGGTCTTTTCTGGCTGGTCGAGATCGTGCAAAGAAAAATCGCTCCCTGGAGCGCCGAGGTCCGCCAGGTCGAAGGTTCTTTCTGAAAATATTTCGGAGGATAATAATGGAATTGCTCAAAAAGGATTTCTCCCCCCGGGCTCGCGCGGTAGTTGCAGCCGTTGTCATCGCGCTGATTGCTTTGACATACGTTGGCTCATCCGGCGCCGCCGAGCCCAAAACAGGAACCATACGCCTGGATTTCATCATCGGCGGAAAGCATGCGCCCTGGTTT
>JAHKKJ010000328.1 GCA_020027655.1 Deltaproteobacteria bacterium
GTCCTTTCATCGTTGGAAACACACATTGTGCCACTTGTACCGGGTCTGGCTGATCGGTTGGCTGCGGGCATTCAGATGCTGGACGTCGGCTGTGGTCGCGGCCGGATCGTCAACTGGCTCGCCGAGCTATACCCGAGAAGTCGATTCACGGGAATGGATCTGTCCAGTGATGCTGTCCTGACCGCGTGGGAGGAAGCGGCCGAAAAGAAACTCCGGAACGTGGAATTTATGGTTACTGATCTAAGCAATTTTGACGAGAAGGCCGAAGACGAAGCTTTCGACTTTGTCACGACCTTCGATGCCATCCACGATCAGGCCAAACCCCTGAATGTTCTAAAAGGGATTCATCGAACCCTAAGGCGCGACGGTGTCTACCTAATGCAGGACATCAAAGGATCGAGCCAAGTTCAGAAGAATATTGATCATCCGCTGGGCACCTTTCTTTATACGGTGTCTTGTTTGCACTGTATGACCGTATCGCTGGCGCAAGGTGGTGAGGGGTTGGGGGCGATGTGGGGCGAGGAAAAAACGCGGGACTACCTCGAGCGGGCCGGGTTTCGTTCTATCGAGAAACACGAGCTGGCCCACGACATTCAAAACAACTGGTACGTCGTCAGAAAGTAAGGAACCGCTTCGTCTGCCAAAAACACCACTATAGACAGTCAGTTACAGAATCCTTTCCATGGTAGATTCTCCTTTCCACCGTTGATGCCGATCCGGCAGCAACTTCGATTCGCATTTCTCTCGCCTTATCGGTTTATTCCGGCCGCTGCTGATCTGACTCTTTGCTAGAGATCTCAGAAAGCTATGGACACGAAGGCACCGTAACATTTAATTGAATGAGCTCCAGTGATCACGAATAGCCTTACGTGTCTTTTCTTGACCACGTATTGGACGCTATCAGTTCTCATTTACGTATAATTGCTACGGAATATCCCCAAATCCTCCTGGCATGTCGGTTGCTGTGCGATCATTGCCTGGAGGAAGGAAATGAGACCGAGGGATTTTTCTGTGGTCATTTCGCTTTGTGCCCTCTTCGCGGTGCTTCTGATGACGCAGACGGTTCGATCGCAACCTCTTCCTTTATGGCTTCAAGGTGACCCCAGCGATACTGACCCGGATCTCGAACGTTTAAACCGGTCCTTTGTACGATTGGCAGAAAAGGTACGGCCAGCTGTGGTTCATGTTCGGGTTGAGCCGACCAAAGCACGCGGATCGGGATTTATCATTGATTCGCAAGGATATATCCTGACCGCCCATCACGTGGTTAACGAAGCGAAAGACATTGAGATCCGTCTTGCCAATAGACAGCGTCTTCGTGGTGAGATCGTTGCGGCGGATGCCCAAGTAGATTTTGCAATTATCAAAATCAATGGAGAACGAGAGTTCCCGGTCCTCCCCTTGAGCGATTCCGACATTCTAAGGGTAGGAGAGTTAGTTGGGTCTCTGGGTTATCCCTTTGGATTGGAGAGTTCTTTGCACGTGGGCATCGTTAGTCGGCGTGGAAGGCGGCAGAATACGTTGGCTGCGTTCGATCATATACAGGTGGACTCCCCAGCCAATTCCGGCGAGAGCGGGGGACCGCTGGTGAATATGAAAGGTCACGTCGTAGGGATGCTTACGCAGGCTTCCGAGAATAGAACTATCGGTTTTGCCGTTCCCATCAATGTCATAAAGGCTATGATTCCCCGCCTCCTGAGCGGTGAGAAAATTGCTTGGGGTTGGTTAGGCGTAAAATTATCAGAGTTGACACTGGAATTGGCCGACGGCTTAGGAGTATCGCCGGTAAGGGGCGTACTGGTCAGTTCTGTAGCGGCTGATCAGCCTGCCGACCGGGCGGGAGTCCTTTCTCGAGACATTATCCTCGCTGTTGACGACATCGCCGTGGACCGAGTGGGCGAGATTCTACGCGTCATTAAAGGCACAGAGGTCGGGAACGAAGTGACGCTCACTATTTTTCGCAGCGGTGAAACGTTCGTGGTCCCTGTAAAACTTGGCAAGAAGCCCATGGCCCAAGACGACCATGAGGGGTAAGCTGTCCTTGATATTTTCTCCCTGAGAGACGAAAGTTTCGAACAATCCGATAATCTCCCCGACCCCCGACGTTTTTGCTCCATAGGGTGTCCAAGACCCCGCCTTCCAACCATTCCGCGAGATCGCTGCGGATCGGGTAGAATGATGTTTCTGTATCATCACCCTATAATAATCTAGTTCACTTGACAAAATTTCTATGAAGGAGAGATATTCTGGGCAAACCAAGAAAAACTTTCTTTACACGCTTGAAAATGATGCTCCATCCTCAGGCGACCTTTTATTTCTCAGGGGTGGCTGCTGTAGCAGTCTCTGGTTACTTGGTGGACTCCAAATAGTCTGAAGTAATGAGGTTCGACTTCTGGCCGGCATGATCTGGCAGCAGGCGCTACGCGAGCTCAAGCATTGGATTTGAGGAACTCGAGAACAGACAGGAGGAAACGATGCAGGATAGGTCTTTGATGGTTCTACAGTTCACCCGGTTCTGCATGGTGCTTGGCGCATTGACATCAACCGCTCACGCGCAATCCCAGGGTAGCTGGACGATGAAAGCGCCGATCCCGCTTGCGCGCAACGAAGTGGCGCTCGCGCCAGTCGGCGGAAAAGTCCACGTGATCGGCGGGAGCGTCCAGGGTGTGGCGGGGACCTACCACGATGAATACGACCCAGCGACCGATCGCTGGCGCAGCCGCGCCCCGCTGCCGAACGGACTCGACCACATCGGCACGGCCGTCCTGAACGGCAAGATCTACACGGTGGGTGGCTTCGTCGCGTCCGTCCACAAGGACGGACAACCTCACGTTTTTGAGTATGACCCTGCAGCCGACACCTGGCGTTCGCTTAGCCCGCTCAAGTCCGGCCTCGGCTCGGTGGGCGTGACCGTGCTCGATAGCAAAATCTACGCGATCGGTGGACGTAATCCCGCAGGCCAGACGGTGGCAACGCATCAGGTCTACGATCCCGCGACCAACACCTGGAGCGAACGCGCCCCGCTGCCCAAGGCCCGCGATCATATGGCAGTGGTCGCCGCCGAAGGGAAAATTCATGCCGTCGGCGGGCGCTTCGGAGCATCCAATGAACCTACGGATATGCACGACATCTACGACCCGGCGACGAATTCCTGGTCGTCGGGACCGCCGCTTCCGACCGCGCGTAGCGGGCTCGCCTATACGCTCTATCAGGGTCTGATTCTGGTGTTGGGCGGCGAGCTTGCGCCCAACACGTTCGCCCAGAACGAGGCCTACGATCCGAAAACCAAAAGCTGGAAGACACTCGCCCCAATGCCCGCGGGCCGGCACGGGACCGCCGCGGCGACCACCGGCGGACATGTCTACATCGCTGCCGGATCGTTGAAGCCTGGCGCAGGGCAGATCACAGACCAGTTGATCGTTTTCACCTTGCCCTGAGACCTGAGCGTCACCCTTACTGAGACCAAGACAGAACGGGTAGGGTGACCCCGCTGATGCTTTTTTGCTTTCCCTGGGCGCGATGTCCTGGTAAACGATGAGCTAACTTTATAGATTCCGAATCACCGCTACAGGATCTCTCTCTTGCTCAAAAAACTAACCGGCCTTTTCTACGGCTGGCGCATGGTGGCCGCTGCCAGCGCTTTGCGCGTGATCGGCGCGGGACTTCATAGTTTCGGCTTTACGGTTTTTTTTCTTCCGCTCAGCCAAGATCTCAACCTGAATCGAACCTCGACCTCCCTGGCTTTTTCATTGGCACGTGCGGAAGGCGCCGTCGAAGGGCCCATCGTCGGTCACTTGCTCGAACGGTACGGCCCAAAGCCGATCATGGTAGCGGCAGTTTTACTCATGGGAGTCGGCTATCTGCTCCTTTCCCAGGTCCATAGTTACACAACTTTCTTAATCGTCTATCTCGGCGTTATCTCTCTCGCCCACGCCGGCGGATTTATGCATGCGCCCATGGTGTTGATCAACACCTGGTTTATCCGTCACCGCGCCCGCGCCATCACCATCAGTAGCGCTGCCTTTGGACTGGGCGGGGTTCTCGTCGCTCCAATTCTAAGCGTCATCGTACAAACCTGGGGGTGGCGTTGGGGGGCGGTCACCGGCGGCGTTTTGTTCCTAGTGATTGGTTTACCCCTGTGTCTCACTATTCGCCGGTCGCCGGAGAGTATGGGGCTCCTCCCCGACGGTAATGAAGCCGCGGCACTGGCGCCCGGTCAAGACGGCGCAAAGCAGACAATCAAATCGGAAGTCGATGTCACCCTCGCCGAGGCGCTGCGATCCTTCGCGTTCTGGGGATCGGTGTTGGCGGCGGGGATTCGTAACGGCTCCTATCATGCGATCTCTGTCCATTTCGTGCCCCTCATGGTTTGGAAGGGATTGAGTCAATCGGAGGCGGCCTTATTGTTGAGCGTCTATGCATTTCTCGGCATGGCGGCGACGCTTATCCTGGGTTGGCTTGCCGACAAGGCGAACAAACCCCGCATGAATGCGTTCATCTTATTTGCCGCCGCTGGCGCGATGTTTCTGCCCATCGTCAGCAGTTCGCTCTGGGCGCTGTTTCTATTTACGGTCTTTTTTGCCGCGGTGGAGACGACTTTTCCGCTGGGCTGGGCCGTGGTCGGCGATCTGTTCGGCCGGAAACATTACGCCAAGATTCGCGGCTACATGACGTTGTTTTACACATGGGGAGGAGTTCTCGGTCCGGTGATCGCCGGAGCGATCTTTGACCGGTGGAAAACCTACGAGCCCTTGTTGTGGTCCCTCGTCGTCGTGTTCATCGTGGCGGGACTGTTCTTCGCAAGCCTCAACCGACCCTGGCAGAGAGCGACCGGCCAGTTACCCGCGATGAATTGATCAGGTAAGGGGAGAAACTCAGACTGATCTCGCAATTTCAATCACTTCGGGTTTGATTCCCCGCAGCTTGCGTAAAGATCTATTCCCAGACCTCTTAGAGTCCGTCATTCCCGAATGCTTCTATCGAGAATCCAGGCGAAACCGGAACTGGACTCCTGATTAAAACATTCGGCGGTGACGCCTTCGGGATAAACTCTCATTGTGCTCCTTCAGGCTTCCTTGTGGGCACCCTGGCACGATCATCTTGATTTCGTTCACCACGAAGTGATTCATGATCTTA
>JAHKKJ010000329.1 GCA_020027655.1 Deltaproteobacteria bacterium
TATGGCCGAAACTCTGCACAATCTGTATATCGGGTTTTCGGTCGCGCTGTCGCCGAACGTCCTGCTCTACGCGTTTGTCGGTTGTGTCATCGGCACTCTCGTGGGAGTCCTGCCGGGCGTAGGTCCGCTCGCGGGCATCAGTTTGCTTCTTCCCGCCTCCTTCGGTCTTGACGCGACATCTGCGATCGTTCTACTGGCTGGAATTTACTATGGGGCCATGTATGGCGGATCGACGACATCGATACTGATGCGCATACCCGGCGAGGCGGCCTCCGTTATGACGTGCATCTACGGCTACGAGATGACCCGCAAGGGCCGGGCGGGACCAGCGTTGGCGATAGCAGCGGTGGGCTCCTATGTTGCCGGGACGGTTAGTGTTGTGGCTCTCATGCTTTTGGCGCCACCCTTGGC
Organism: Deltaproteobacteria bacterium; assembly: GCA_020027655.1. GTDB lineage: Bacteria > Desulfobacterota > Binatia > UBA9968 > UBA9968 > DAIRFP01. The sequence goes on from JAHKKJ010000329.1 coordinate 412, forward strand.
GAGCTTTGCCCTGCGCTTCGGGCCGCCCGAATATTTTGCCCTTTTGCTGCTAGGTCTCCTGGCACTCGCCTACATGAGTGGTGGCTCGATCCTCAAGTCGCTGGCCACGGCAACGTTGGGACTTCTCCTAGGTATGATCGGCATCGATCCGATGACGGGATTTTTTCGTTTTAGTTATGGACTAGTGGAGCTCGGTGACGGGATTGGAGTCGTTCCAGTGGCCGTGGGACTGTTTGGTCTTTCTGAAATCTTACTCACCGCTGGCCAGCCGACTGCGCCTGAAATCAGGAAGCCCCGGTTGCGAGAGCTTCTTCCTTCGCGTGAAGAATGGCGCGATTCGTTCTGGCCCATAGGCCGAGGAACGGTTCTGGGCTTTTTGATCGGTATCATACCAGGGTCGGCTCACATTATATCGTCTTTCGTTTCGTATGCAGTGGAGCGGCGCCTTTCCAAACATCCCGAGCGCTTTGGCCAAGGCGCCATAGAGGGCGTCGCCGGTCCGGAATCGGCCAACAACGCGGCGACTTCAGGAGCCTTTGTTCCTATGCTTGCCTTGGGCGTCCCGTCCGGGCCCATCCCCGCCGTGATGATCGCGGCCATGATGGTTCACGGAATCTCACCGGGTCCTCTGCTGATCGCTCAGCAACCGCAGCTCTTCTGGGGTTTCATCGCGAGCATGTACGTGGGCAATGTGGTGCTATTGATCCTCAATCTTCCGTTGGTAGGGATTTTCGTCAACGTCTTGAAAGTTCCTTATCCACTGCTTTATCCGGCGATTCTGATGTTTTGCGTTCTCGGCGTCTATGCCGTCAACGGCAGCGTTGTCGACGTCGGGATCATGACGGTGATGGGGGCGCTCGGATACGTGCTCCGCAAGTTTGACTTCGAGACCGCGCCGGTAGTATTGGGGCTGATATTGGCGCCGATGATGGAGATGAGCTTTCGCCAGTCGCTTTCGATGTCCTCAGGGAGCTACGGGATTTTTATCAACCGGCCCATTGCCTTGGCGATGCTGATGGTGGGGTTGGCTCTTCTCTTATTGAGCGTCGCGCCATGGCTCATGAAAACCTTGGATTGGCGGCAAAGATTCGGACTTGCGAGTGGGCAGGAGAAGGAAGGCATGTGATTATCCGGCAAGCGGGAGGTGAAAAATGAGAGAGATCTACAATCCAAATGCGCTATGGTTGCATCGACAGATCTATTTTATCGTGGCTCTACTTCTTTTACTTATCTTACTCTTCAGTCTCACTACCGAGTCTTCCGGACAAGAGAGCTATCCAAACCGCCCGATCACAATTGTAGCTCCGTTTCCTCCTGGTGGGGTTGCCGACCTGACGGCGCGGCCCGTCGCAGCAGCGATGGAGAAGGTGCTAAAAAATCCCGTCGTGGTCGTCAACAAGACCGGAGCAGCGGGCGCGGTTGGGATGTCGTTCGTCGCCAATGCCAAACCTGACGGCTACACGCTCCTCATGGCGCTTTCCAGCATCTCGATCATTCCCGAGGCGGATAAGCTTTTTGACCGTAAGCCCGCGTACACCATGGACCAGCTCATTCCAATCGCGTTGATTTCCGCTGATCCCACGATATTCGTCGTCAATGCAGATCGCCCATGGAAAAACGTGAAGGAGTTCGTGGAAGACGCGAAGAAACGTCCGGGCGAGATTTCTTACTCGTCCTCCGGCGTGTACGGTACGTTGCATATGGCGATGGAGATGCTCTCTCATTCCGCAGGAGTTAGCCTGAAGCACGTTCCATACGCAGGAGCGGGCCCGGCTCTCACTGCAATCCTGGGAGGTCATGTGGACACGCTTGCGTCCGGACCGGCCGTGGTCATCCCGCACATCAAGGCGGGCAAACTACGACCCCTGGCGGGATGGGGCGCAAAACGCGTCGCTGCTCTGCCCGATGTCCCCACCTTCAAGGAGCTGGGATACGATATCGAATTTTATATCTGGGCGGGCCTGTTCGCGCCGCGAGGGACGCCGGCTGCCGTGATGCAAAAAGTCCGCGAGTCAGTCAAGCAGGCGGTGAACACATCGGAATTCAAGTCAGCCATGGAAAAACTCGAGACCCCGATTGCCTATCTGGATGCCCCTGAGTTCGAGAAATTTTGGCAGAAGGATGCAAAGATGCTCGCCGATGCGATCAAGCGGATAGGAAAGATCGAGATCCCGGAAGCAAAATGAAGCATGTGTATCAGCATTGAAGAAATCAGCTCCCCCTTCCCCGCTTTTTTCAAAGGGGGAATTTTCTCGGCAAGACTCTAACCCCTCTTTGGAAAAGAGGGAAGGGGAGATTTTTGGGTGGAATGGGGTGGAAATTATGTGGCGAATTTCTGAGACAGGGCGTTGGCGAGGCATAAAAATGACTTGCACTCGAATTCCGAAACAGATGAGGGCGGAGAAACGAATCTGGATCCTCCTAGTCGCATTCTGGTTGTTGGCAGCGAATAATATCGGGGCCGCGACCAAGCCTGCCGTACCGCTCCGCGTAGCGTACAGCTCGATTTCGGGAGCCGGCATTGTGACATGGCTTGCCGTCGATAGAGGTCTATTCGCGAAAAACAATCTGGATGTCGAATTGATTTACGTCGCCGGCTCCCAGGCGATGCAGTCGCTGCTCAGCGGCACGACGCCCATCGGTATCCAGGGCATCGAGCCGGTCTTTCGAGTCAACGCCCACGGCAGCGACACGGTGATGGTCCTGGGTATGGTGACCAAGCCGCCCTTTTCGATCATGGCGCGTCCCGAGATCAAGGACTACCGCGAGCTCAAGGGGAAACCCATGGGCATCACTCGCTACGGTTCGGCGACGGATATGCTTCTCCGGCTGTGCCTGGAAAAATGGGGACTCAAGCCCGAGGTTGACGTGCCGATTTTGCAAATGGGCGGGGTGCCGCCGATCTTGGCCGGCATGGAGTCGCGGAAAATTGTCGGCGGGCCGCTGTCCTTGCCCACGCTGGCGCGGGCGAAACAGGAAGGCTATCGCGAGCTCGCGGACGTTGCGGATCTGGTCCCTGATTACCAGGTCGCCGGGGTTGTGACCCGACGCGCGTTCATCAAGCAGAACCCCGAAGTGGTGCGCGGCTTCGTGAAGGCGATCGCGGAAGCGATGGCGCTATTTAGAAACGATCCCGAGTCCGTAGGTAAGGTCATGAAAGAGCGGCTCAAGATCAGCGACCCGCTGGTGATTGCGGAAACGCAGAAAGACTATCCGCGCTATATGCCCAAAATTCCCTACCCTGGCCGTGCCGGTATCGCGGTGATCAAAGCGTTTTTGGACAAGAACGAGCCCGCCGTGCGATCGCTGTCGATCGACGATCAGATCGATAATCAGATCGTGCGCGAGCTCGAACAGGGCGGTTTTTTCAATAGTTTGTATCAGGCCAAGTGATGATGCTTCAAAATGTCGAGTTGCTGTGGTTCGAGGAGGGCGAGTTTGATAGAGCCATCGAAGTTTGCAAGATAGCGCTCTCATTCTATCTGCATGATGAGCCCCAGTCTGGTTTTGATGGCCGTATCAAGCGAATCGAGAAACAACGTGGGAAGCGCACCTAGCTTGGCGCTAGACAGATGGCTCGCGCGCCAGCTGAGCCTAAACTTTAGGTAGTGAGCGTATGGCTGACAAAACCCTTTCGGAGATCGTGGCATATGAACTGGAGCGAATCGCATTCGAGGGCGCGGTGTTTTCCGAAGCGACTGTGACACTCCAAATTCATCCTCTCACCTTTCTCCAGCTAATTGCTTGGAGTGGGGTTGCATACCTCGATGAGCATGAAAATTCTTCGCATCGTCGATTGGAGGTGCACAGTGATGAGCGTATCGGAGGATTTGCTCGTGCGGAGGGGCTGGCGCATTTCAGAAAATCACGGCTTCGAGTTTAGCAGTCCAGATGAAGGATTTGACTTTAACATTGGGAAGGTCTTGTCCTAAGGATGAGTCAGTGGGCATCAACGTCATGCCTGACACTGCTTGAACGACCCGCAATGGGTCAAGGAGACCGCTGAGAGGGTTATTACTAGTAGCGCTTAAGATGTAAGCGTGGCATATTGGTTCTTTAAGGGGATTTGGTCCGGGGTTGCAGCCCGGGAGTCTGCGTTCCGGAGTTCTGTCGGAGGCGAATCATGTCAAAAGTAGATGAACTCAAGACCGAAATCGAGCGACTTCCTGAGGAGGAGTTTACCGAACTTGTGAGGTGGCTATCGGAGAAGGATTGGGAGAGGTGGGACAAGCAAATCGAAGCTGATTCCGAAGCTGGGAAGCTGGATTTCCTGGTCCGTGAGGCACTCGACGCGAAAGCCAAGGGAACTCTCAAGGATTTGTGAAACATCGCACAACAGCCCGCTTCTGGGCTTGCTTCGCGCGTCTTCCACGAGCTGTTCAGAGAGTGGCGCAACGAAACTTCAATCTTCTGAAAGAAAACCCCGCACACCCTTCGCTACATTTCAAAAAAGTCGGCAAGCTTTGGTCTGTGAGAGCTGGGCCTCATCACCGGGCGCTGGCAGTCGAGGATGGGACAGAGTTCATCTGGGTGTGGATCGGTCCTCATGATGAGTATGAGCGACTCATCAAACAACAGGGCTAACCACAACCTTGAGTCAGACGCGCAAAAATCGCACGCCGCTCAGGCTATCCGGTAACTCCGAGATTGAATTGAATCCTCTATCTCTCGAACCCTTTTTGTGATCAGTTCGCGACGGGTCTTTTCATCGGCCGACG
>JAHKKJ010000330.1 GCA_020027655.1 Deltaproteobacteria bacterium
CTATTCGGGCATCGCTCACGCCGGCTACATGCTGATGGGGCTTGCGGTCCTAAACAATGACGGTCTGCAGGCAATCCTCTTCTACGTCGTGGTTTATCTGATCATGAATCTGGGCGCCTTTCTCGTGGTGGTGATGATTGCTAACGCCACCGGCAACGAAGAGATCGAGAGCTATCGAGGACTGGCTTGGCGTGGTGCGGTCCTTCCAGCAGCCTGCCTGGCGGTTTTCCTTTTCTCTTTGACGGGACTCCCGCCTTTCGCTGGCTTCATCGGTAAATTCTTACTCTTCGCGGTGGTGCTTAATGAAGGAGGCGTTTTCGTCATCCTTGCCGTTGTGGCGATCTTGAACAGTGTCATATCGCTCTACTATTACGCCAAAATCGTCAAGACCATGTTTCTCGACACTCCCGACCCCGGCGACAAATCGTTAGCCATCGCAGCGAACAATTTCACGCTCCTCATACCTCTAACAGCCCTCACGATTGTTCTCGGGCTCTATTTTTCGCCTCTGGTTTACTACACACGCCAGTCTCTGCGTTTTTTCATGAAATAGTCTTTGGCGCGCCGCGATTAATATACCCCACGACGGGGCCTATTCCATCGTTTTCGTTCGGTTTGACCCTCTCAACAAGTCGGTGTTAGCTTAAGTGCCGGTCTGGAGGCCGTATTGCTCCGATGAAGGTAGCGGCAAAAATCAACTCTTTCTTATTCCAGCAAGCCAGCCTTACAACTCGTTTTGCCGTCCATAGTCTTATCTGTATCGGCATTATGACGGTTGCCCTGTGGTTCCTGGTTTCCAACTATCTGATCAATGGGATCTTGCGGCGGGAGTGGGAGACGACTGCTCAGTTCGTCAGAACGGAAGTGAGAGAATTTCTAACGGCGGAAGATTTCACGACCAAAGATCGAAAGCCGGTGGGACCTAAATTCGCTGCCCTTTTGCGTCACATCACGCTCATGCCCGATATCCTGCGCTTCAACGTGTACAACCCTCAGGGAGTTGCGATCTGGGCGGCGGTCGACAAGAAACTGGTCGGGCGCTCTTTTGCCGATAACGATAAGCTGCAGGAGGCTATTCAGGGAAAGGTGGTCGCGAATATGAGCTTTCTGAGCCAGAAGGAGAATGTTTCTGAGCGCGACTCTTCTAAGAAGGTGGTGGAAGTCTTTATTCCGATTTACTCCGAGGTAACCCGAGAGCTGTTGGGCGTGATGGAAATCCATAAACGCGCCGATTCCATCGACCGGGATATTCGAGAAGCAAGAATCGTCGTGTTGTTGGGAGCCCTATGTGGCGGCTTGCTCTTGTATCTCTCGTTGTTCGCTATCGTTCGGCAGGCGGCGCGGAAGATTAAGGAGCAAGAGGAGAATCTTCTCAAGGTACAATCGGACCTGGTAGCTTCGCAGCGCATGGCGGCGGTGGGGGAAATAGCGGCGGCGGTAGCCCACGGTATCGGTAACCCGCTGTCTTCCATCCGGGCGGCGGCCCAGGTGGCAAAGCTCGACTTTGACGAGTGTGAGGGGCCGGATCTGCAGCAGAAGACATTAACCACGCTCGATGAAATTATCCAACAAGTCGATCGGGTGCAGAAACGGATGCGAGGATTATTGAACTTCGCCAAGCCCATGGAACCGCGTCAGACGCCTGTGGAGATCAACTCACTTTTGAGTGACATTGTTGATGTCTTGCGGCCACGATTCGCCGAAGCGGGCGTAAGTCTACAGTTGGATTTAGAAAAAAGTCTTCCCAAAGCGCAATTGGATGCCAATCATGTGGAACAGATTTTTATGGGTCTTATTACCAACGCCCTCGAAGCCACGCCCAAAGGAGGGCGTGTAACCATCCGGACCCATACTCTTACGGGCAACGGATCCGCCACCAACGTTCATATTTGCATCGAAGATACGGGAGAAGGCATCCCGGTTGATAGCAGGGAACGAGTTTTCGACCCCTTTTTTACTACCAAGCCTGACGGAACCGGCATCGGCTTGCCATTGGCCAAAAAATTTGTCGAACGGAATGGGGGAAAGATCATTGTCTCCGACGGAATCTCCGGCGGCGCAAAGTTCGATGTGGTGTTTCCCGTTGGCCGGTCCAACTGAGCACCGGGGGGATTCCCGCCCCAGGGATTTTACGCGCGACGATAGCTGTGGCTACGTCAGCGGTATCATGATGTGTTTCTGGTAAGCTGGCCGCTCGCAAAGACGCTTATACCATGCGTCAAAATTCGCGAATTTCGGTCGTTCGATGGGTAAGTTGAACCAGCGGTAGGCCCACACTCCCAAAGGGATATCGCCGAGAGTCAAATCGTTGCCGGCGACATAGGGCCTATTAGCGAGTTGACGATCGACGATCGTCCAAGCACCGCTGGTTTTTTCTAATGCACTGTTAACTACCTTTGGGTCGCGTTTGTCGGCCGGCGTGCGGATTAGAGACCAAAATAGAGGGACAATGGAAGGCCCCAGAGTTGTGAGTTGCCAGTCCATCCATCGATTAGCATCGGCTCGGCCCTCGGCTGTGGACGGAAGTAGCTTTCCCTGGCCGTATTTGTCGACCAGATACCGCATGACGCTATTCGATTCCCATAGGATAAAATCTCCGTCTTGAATCGTCGGAACCAGACCGTTCGGATTAATGTCGAGATAAGGCTTTTCCTTATTCCCGCCAAACTTACCACCAAAATCGACCCGGTCGAAATCGAGCGCGAGTTCGCCACAGCACCAAAGAACTTTTTGCACGTTGGATGAATCCGTTCTGCCCCATATCTTGATCATGTTTCCCTCCGTAAAGTTTCAATGCTTTCCTGAGCGGTTCTTATCATCCTTTCCGTCTCATGGACAGTGGTAAATTCGTCCGGGTCCGGGAAGCAAAGCGGGTGCCCTACCATCTCGTCCGTTTATTTGCTAAGAAGAGCATAATCGTAGCGAAAGTGTTGCTCATTATGAGAAAAAAGTCATTTTGGATATTCGCCTTCTCTGCTCTATTACTAGCTGGAACAGACCCCACATGGGCACAAAATCAATCCGAGGGGAAAAAACTCTACCTTACCTATTGTTCCAGCTGCCATGGAGATAACGGCAAGGGAGACGGGCCCGCTGCGCAGTCTCTTCCGGTGAAGCCTGTTAATCATACGGCTGGGGCTGTAATGAACCAGCTTACCGATAAATTCCTGATGGAGATCATCTCAAAGGGTGGAAGTGCGGTTGGGAAGTCTCCCATGATGCCCGGCTGGGGAGGTCAACTTAAAGAAAATCAACTCCGGGACATCGTGGCTTACGTGCGCAGCATCGCGGATCCCCCTTATAAACCATCGGGAAAATAAAAAATTTGTAATTTTTATCGTTTCCCCCCTTGACGATTGGATAAGCGAAATTATATTTGCTGCATCCAACCTGTAGTTTGGACCAGGTAAATTCACGTTTTATTTCAGGAGGGTTTTTATGGCAACAAAAATTCGTCCCCTGCACGATAGGGTGATAGTAAAACGAATTGAAGAGGAGGAGAAAACCAAGGGCGGGATCATTATCCCGGACACTGCTAAAGAGAAACCGCAAGAAGGTCGCGTGGTTGCTGTGGGTCCTGGGAAACAGGATGACGGGAAGGTTATCCCGTTGGGTGTCAAAGCTGGGGACAAGATCCTGTTCGGAAAATATTCTGGCACCGAAATCAAACTTGACGGTGAGGAGCATCTCATCATGAAAGAAGATGACATCCTCGGAGTAATTGAATAGAGGGAGGTAAAGGAAACATGGCCGCGAAAGAGATTCGCTTTAGTGAAGAGGCGCGCAGCAGGGTTCTGCGCGGTGTGAACTTATTGGCTGATGCGGTAACCGTGACACTCGGCCCTAGAGGCCGTAATGTCCTTCTTGACAAGTCTTGGGGGGCCCCGACGGTGACCAAGGATGGAGTTTCCGTTGCCAAGGAAATCCAACTCGAGGACAAATTCGAGAATATGGGCGCTCAGATGGTGAAGGAGGTTGCGAGTAAGACCTCGGACGTGGCTGGTGACGGTACCACGACGGCGACGGTTCTTTCCCGCGCGATCTTCGCCGAGGGGCTAAAGTTGGTTGCCGCCGGGCACGATCCGATGAGTATCAAGCGCGGTATCGATAAGGCGGTCGAGAAAGTAGTAGACGAGCTCAAATCGATGTCCAAACCCACCCGCGACAGAGATGAGATCGCCCAGGTCGGGACGATCTCGGCCAACAATGACAAGACCATCGGCGCTATTCTTGCCGAAGCTATGGACAAGGTGGGAAAAGAGGGTGTCATCACGGTTGAGGAAGCTAAAGGACTGGAAACAACCCTCGATCTCGTTGAAGGTATGCGGTTTGATCGGGGCTACCTCTCTCCTTACTTTGTAACCGATCCGGAACGGATGGAGTGCGTCTACGAAGACATCTACCTGCTCATCAATGAGAAGAAGATCTCCAACATGAAGGACCTTCTGCCCGTTCTTGAAAACGTCGCGAAAACCGGCAAGCCCTTGCTCATTATCGCCGAGGAACTGGAAGGGGAGGCGCTGGCAACCCTGGTGGTTAACAAGCTCCGTGGCACGCTGAAAGTCGTGGCCGTTAAAGCTCCGGGCTTTGGTGATCGGCGCAAGGCGATGTTGGAAGATATCGCCATTTTGGCTGATGGAAAAATGATCGCCGAGGAGTTGGGCATCAAGTTGGAGAACGTTACCTTAAAGGATCTCGGCCGCGCGAAGCGGGTGATCATTGACAAGGACAACACCACGGTGGTCGAGGGTGCCGGCAAGAAGTCGGCGATCGAAGGCCGTATCGCGCAAATTCGCGCTCAAATCGAAGACACGACCTCCGATTACGATCGCGAAAAATTGCAGGAGCGTTTGGCGAAGTTAGCCGGTGGTGTGGCGGTAGTGAAAGTCGGCGCAGCTACCGAGGTCGAGATGAAAGAGAAAAAGGCCCGCGTAGAAGATGCGCTGCACGCTACTCGCGCGGCGGTGGAAGAGGGAATTGTTCCAGGCGGCGGCGTCGCTTTGATCCGCGCCTCTGCGGGTCTCGGTAATCTCAGAGTTTCAGAGGATGAGAAAGTCGGCGTCCGGATCGTTCAGAAGGCTCTCGAAGAGCCAGCCCGCTGGATCGCCAACAACGCTGGGGCGG
>JAHKKJ010000035.1 GCA_020027655.1 Deltaproteobacteria bacterium
GCACTTTGAATCCGTTTTTAGCCATGGCTCCTCCGCTTTACAAAGATTACTCTGCGTCTGGATGGGTGGAAATGTATTTCGCTGCCCGCTCCGGGTCCACTCCATCGGCGCGTATCTGTATTTGTGCCGCCTCTTCCTGGAGCTGAAAGGTAACCGTGTAGGCAGCCTTGTCCCCCCAACCGCGGTTGACGGCTGCGACGAGAATCTGTTCCGTGATATTCGCCACCGGCAGTGGAACGTTTAACTCCCTGCCGAGGTCCGTCGCCAGTCTCACATCTTTGCGCAGCAACCTGAGAGGAAAGGTTTCGGTTTCGAACTTGCCGCGAAAGACGGTCTGTGGCACCTGATAATGAAGCACATGCATCCGCCCCATCATGCCGCGCCGCACGCATTCCCAAAGCGCCGTGGTCGCGACTCCGGCTTTCACTCCCAAAGATAATCCCTCGGCAATGGCTTGAGAAATGGAGGAACCGATCATCTGATGCACCAGTTTGCAAATACTACCTGACCCTAACGGGCCCGCATACAGGACCTGGTCTCCGAAAGCAGATAGGATCGGCTTAACTCGCTCGAAGACTTCCAGCTCTCCGCCGACCATGACTTCGTGGATTCCACGTGCAGCACCCGGCTGCCCGGACGCCACTGGAGCATCCAGAACCTGGGCGCTCTTTGCGCGAAACAGGGGCTCGAGCCGGCGAATTAGCGACGGCGGGCTGGTGGAAATATCCACGAAAACCGAACCTGGCCTTATCCCCTCAATGATTCCGTGTTTGCCACAGGCAACTTGCTCAACGTCCTCCGGCATTGGCAAAGCAGTAATAATTACGTCACTTTTTCGCGCCAGTGCCGCGGCAGAATCAACTACGGTCGCGCCGCCCTCACAAAATGAACGCGTTGCCTCGTCGCGGAGATCGTAGACTACCATCGGATATCCGGCCCGTTGGATATGGCCGGCGACCGGACCTCCCATGGCGCCCAAGCCGATAAAGCCCACTGTTTCCATGCTAATTCCTCATTGCCGTCTCTAACCGGGTATAGTTTACAAGTTTATCGCAGAAGCAAGATGGAGGTGTCAATGCAAATTGCGATCGGTGATGGTGCTTCATTGCAGCAAGTTGCTATCAACTTTCTTATGCCGATAGGTTTTGATACAAGAATGGCGATAAGGCGAAAGGAGAACTGATATGGGATTCATGCTCGACGGCAAATGGAACAACGATGACCAAATCCCCAGCGATGCGCGAGGTCATTTCATTCGCGCAGATTCGAGATTCCGCCATTGGATCACGCCAGACGGAAGCACCGGCCCTTCCGGAGACCCAGGATTCAAGGCGGAACCCGGCCGTTATCACCTCTTCGTTTCCCCGTCATGTCCCTGGGCGCATCGGACCGTCATTCTACGCAAGCTCAAAAAGCTCGAAGATGTTATCTCCATGTCCAACGCGGATCGACCCAAGACCGAGGGTTGGGCGTATTCCCAAGGCATCGATGATCTAAAGCCTGGCGCTGACGGTGTCTTTCGCCTGTACCAGGTTTACGCGGCCAGCGATCCCGCGTACACGGGCAAGGTGACGGTACCGACCTTATGGGACCGCGAGCGTCGTACGATCGTCAATAACGAATCCTCAGAGATCATTCGCATGTTCAATTCCGCGTTCAAAACATGGACGGATGTCGAATACGACTTTTATCCTGAAAGTCTGCGCGCCGAAATCGACCGGATCAACGAGCTGGTGTACAGCCATTTCAACAACGGCGTGTACCGGGCCGGCTTCGCCCGATCACAGGAGGCTTATGAAGAAGCGGCGCGAAAAGTATTTCATTGCCTGGATACTTTGGAAACCTTGCTCGGCGCGCGCCGTTACCTGGCCGGCGATCGGATCACCGAGGCGGATTGGCGCGTTTTCCCAACCTTGCTGCGGTTTGACCTGGTCTATTACAGCCATTTCAAATGCAACGTGCGCCGCATCCAAGACTACCCGAATCTCGCTAACTATTTGCGGGAACTGTATCAATGGCCGGGGATCAAAGACACCCTCGATCTACAGAAGATTAAAGCGGGGTACTACAGCCAAAGGAACGTAAATCCAACCGGTATTATCCCCTTGGGACCGACCCTTGATCATCTGGATCAGCCCCATGATCGCGAGCGGCTGCGGGCGGCGGCGTAGGGGAAATTATCGTTCGCGTGTCTGTTGGGGACCGACCTTTTCGATGTTGACGCGAATGATAACCCGTTTCTCCTTTTTCATGGTGTCGCGGTACTCATCCCAATTCTTGTGCTCGCCGCGCACCTGCTTGTACCAGTAAATCAAAGTGCCCATTGCCTCGGGCTGCTCGATGATCTCTGCCGTGCCGTGGATCTGCACGAACTTCGAGCCGCTGTACTGCTCGCCGAAGATTAACATTGAAACCCGTGGATCGCGCCGAATGTGTTTGATTTTGTAGGTCGTGCCCCGGGAAGTGATGATCACGCGGCCCTCGGAATCTATACCCGGGGTCACAAAGGTCATCTGCGGCCAGCCATCCCTCTGGCGAACGGCAATACATGCCCGATGATTTTCTTGCAAGAATTTTTGCGCGTCAGCAATTTCCATGTTGCCCTCCTATTTTGAATCTTTAGCCGTGACCGTTGGCGCCCCAGAGCCTGCCATCGATCCAAAGCTTGGCCAACTCCATGGCATAGGAGTCCGCTTGCCGCCGGGTCTCGAATGTGGCCCGGCGCCGGCCTAAGATCGGAATCTTCTTATTCGTTTTGCCGTCCTCGACAACAATCGTCGCACGGGCGATCCATTCTCCAGGGTGAGCTTCTTCTGAAGCGAGCTCGACGATGTGGTCCCGGTAGGTTTTTTTCGTCATTGATAGGGTGCTTGGTATCGAGTGTCAGGCTCGGACTAACGGAAACGAAGAATTATATGCTGCATTTCCCCCCATTCAACCGAATACCCAATTCAGCCAATTGCTCGGTTACCGGGATCGTAGCGCCCAGGGCTTTTCCCACTTCCGCGGCCAGCGGGAGATCTTTATCGTAGAGATTGGTGCCAACATTAAACTTCAAGTCGCCGCCCGATAGGTCAAACCTCGTTTCCCAGCGGTCGAGAATATTCTGAGACTTGGTCTTTTGCATGAGATCAAGTGCGGCTTTGTAATCGATGCCCGCCGCCTTGCCGATTTGGAGTGCCTCATAAACAATCAGCGCCTCGGAGGCAGTGACCATGTTTTTGAATAGCTTGGTTACGTTACCACAGCCGAGCGGGCCCATATGAACCGCATCCTTGGCCATATGCAACAGGTGTGGTTTGGCGCGATCAAAAAGTGCTTTTTGCCCGCCAACGAGGAAAGTCAGCCCGCCTTGTCGCACGGCACTGGGAACTGCCGTCATGCACGCGTCGATCACGTAGACCCTTGTTTCCGCGGCTGCTTCAGCGACTTTCTTAGTGGTCGTGGGCCGGATCGTGCTGTGCAACAACACGAGCGTGCCGGGTGCGGCGCCTTCTAAAATTCCATCTTTACCCATGGTGCAGTCCAAAACTTCCTGGTCGGTGCGCACGACGACGTCGACGATTGTCGAAGCTTGCGCCACTGCTTTGGCTGAGGTCGCAGTCTGTGCGCCCTCCTTGCGGGCAGCCTCCATCGCTGCGGGTGCAATGTCAAAGGCGGTCGCCTGGACGTTGGCCAATTTCAACCGTGACAGCAGGGCGCTCCCCATAGCGCCGGTTCCCACAAAGCCGATTTTTTCCATTTTTTGAGCCTCCCTATATCAAATTTAACCCATCATCGCGGTGTGAATTCGAGTCAACCTTGTCTGTTATTTCCTTTCCATCGCTAATGCAAGGCTGCGAAGTCGATCTGGTAGTTTTCACAGTCCCGCACTACTCGGTGATTGCGGCAGACATTGACTTGTTACCATTGCAGAGCGCATGCCCAAACAAGCCCCGTTAGGTTGTCGATGGATGGATTCGCTAATAGTTTGCCGCCAGGCTCGGCATCACGTGGGCAGCAAACAATTCCAGGGAGCGCAAAGATTCGGCCAGTGAGATATCGCCGAAGGCGAATTGTCCGACCAAGTAATTCGCTTTTGTCTGCGTCATTTGTGATTCAAGAAAAGCCGTAACGGTGGCTGGGCTGCCGGCTATGCCCTGGCCGATCTCAATAAGCGCGTCCAATTCTGACGGCCGCTGGTGGGCAGGCGCACCGCCCCGTAAAACATACAGATGATAAAAGCTCCGGTGCCATTTTGGGTAGGCGCGGCGCGCAATGCGGATGGCCTCTTCATCCGTATTGGCGACCACAATGAATCGTCCGAGCCCGATCTTGGGCAGCGCACTTTTTGCGCCGCGGGTTTCGCGCCAAACTTGGCGATAGCGATCGACAAAACTGCGTGTTTCCCGCGGAGGGTCCAAGCTGACGACGTGCAAGCCCTTGCGGGCTGCCCGTTCGGCGCTGTCGACGGAGTGGACACCATACCAGATCGGTGGATGGGGTTTCTGCAGCGGTTCAAGCTCCATGGGAACGTTTTCGAAGGAAAAAAAGTCGCCGCGAAAATTGAGCATTCTTTTGGAGAGGCCTTGTATGATCAACTCCAGTCCCTCGGCGTAGATTTGCTGGGCCTTTGCCGGATCGAGCCCGTAAAAAGAAGTCTCGGTAGACGAGGCGCCGCGGCCAAAGCCGATCTCCAACCGACCGCCGCTGATCTGATCGAGCATGCAAATTTCCTCGATGAGTCGAATGGGATGATAAAGCGGCAGCGCATAGACCAGCGGGCCGAAACGAAGTCGCCGCGTGCGCTGCGCCACGGCAGCCAGGAACACGCTGGGCGACGGCGCCATGCCGAGTGGCGTCGAGTGATGTTCCGCAACATGATAGGCGTAGAAACCCGCCTGGTCATAAGCCTCGATGAGCTTGAGGCGTGCCTCGTAATAGTCCTTCAGCGACAGGTCGCTGCGGTCCAAATGGTCGAATACACCAAATTTCATGGGAGTGATGAGGTCCCTTTCGCTACCGTAGTCGAAAATCTTATGCGATTTGTTGGCGAGAGTACAGGGCAGGTAACAATGTGATACTCTGCCACGAGAAAGTTGAGATTCAGCAAATAGGTGACCAGGGATTCGGAATGGCCATCCAAGAACAATCTTGATTCTTGCGCCCGATCATCGTACTGTTTCTTTGACCACCAGTTTGAAAGGTTCTGGGGACACCGAAAAATTGGATGTCGATTGCTGATAGTTAGGTCCTGTGCAAGGCGGAACCGTGAACCCCGTCAGGTCCGGAAGGAAGCAGCGGTAACGGATTTATCCCTGTGCCACGGGGCAACCTGGCTGTCAGCAATGGACATCCAAGCCTCGCTCCGCTCAGCATCTCAGATTGCAGATCTCAGATTCCAGATTCGCAATTTGAAATTTGAGATTCCCGAAGGGACCTATGTCTTACCTCGTTCTGGCGCGTAAGTGGCGCCCGCAAAGTTTTGACGACATTGCGGGTCAGGAGCATATCACCCGCACCCTGAGCAATGCGATTCGGTCTAATCGCATTGCTCACGCTTATCTTTTTACGGGTGTTCGGGGCGTAGGAAAGACGACCGCAGCGCGCATCTTAGCCAAAGCCCTCAACTGCGAAAAGGGGCCGACGCCCAATCCCTGTAACCAATGCAGTCATTGCGCAGAGATCACCAGCGGCAACTGCATCGATGTGCTTGAAATCGACGGCGCCTCGAATCGCGGCATCGATGAGATTCGCCAGATCATCGAGAACGTGCGTTATCAGCCGGCCCAGTGCCGTTTCAAGATTTATGTTATCGACGAAGTACACCAAGTTACCAGAGACGCATTCAACGCGCTTTTGAAAACTCTGGAAGAGCCACCTCCCTCGGTGAAGTTTATCCTGGCGACCACCGAACCCCATCGCCTGCCGGAGACGATTCTCTCTCGTTGTCAGCGCTATGACTTCCGCCGCATCATCTTGCGTGAAATCGTCCGCCGTCTTGACGAAATTTCTCAGCAAGAGGGGCTGAAAATTACCAAAGGTGCCCTTGTGCTGCTTGCCCGCGAGGCGGACGGCAGCATGCGGGATGCACAGTCTCTCCTAGAGCAAATTTTGGCTTGCGTGGAACCCGGGAGTAAGAGCCATGATGAGACGGCTGTTGACGAGCGATTGCTTGAGGAGATTCTCGGGCTCGCGGAGCGGCAGGTCTTATATGAGCTCTCCAATGCGGTGATCCAAGGGAATGCACAGCGATGTATCGAGCTGGTCGCAAAGGTCGTGGTCGAGGGACGCGATCTCGGCCGATTGTCGCGCGATTTGGTGGAACACTTCCGCAATCTCCTGGTCGTCCGACTAGCGAAGGCGAATGCCAAGGAAGCTGAAGCCTTTGGCAAAGGACAATTGCTCGATCTCCCGGACCAGGAGATCGAAGATTTGCGCACCCAGGTGGCCGATCTTTCGACTGAGACGTTGTTAGACTACTTTGATTTCATGGCGGCCGGTGATGAGGAAGTGAACCGCTCTTCCAATCCTCGATTCCCTCTCGAAACGGTTTTGGTCAGGCTCGCGACTCTGCCAAAGACATTGCCCATAACTCAGCTCTTGGAGCGGTTGGAGAAATTGGAAAAAAAGCTGCCAGGCGCGGGGCCGGCGGCTTCGGCGTCAGTGCCCGCCGCGGTGACTCAGACGCCTCAGGCAGCCACTTCAGCTCCGCCAGCGGCGCTCTCTGCCGCTGGGGATAAAGACACCCTATGGCAAAACTTTGTTTCCTTTATCGGCAGGGAAAAAAAATTTCTTGCTTCACATTTGGAGGCAGCCACGGCGCACGAACTTTCGCCAGGACAACTCAAAATCGGTGTCGCCGAGCGGCACCATCTCAGCTATCTTCAGGATCCCGATAATTTGTCGGTGCTGAAGAATTTGGCGAACCGTTTTTTTGGTGATGACGTGGCAGTCCATATCACGGCTGCCGATCCTGAAAGCTTGGGTCGGAGAAGCGAGACCACTGGGACCGGAACCACGAGCCCGGGAGACGAAGGCAGTACGATAGTAAAGGAAGCGCTACGGATTTTTGGCGGATCGATCAAAACGGTTCGGAGGGAAAACGGTTAGCGGGTCCGTGAAGAGGGTTGTCGAAGGGAGCGGCGGAAATAGCAAGGAGGATTTAATGGCAAAAGGAATCGGCGGTATGGGCAATTTGCTGAAGCAGGCCCAGGAAATGCAGTCGCGGATTTCTAAGATACAGGAAGAACTGGGACAAAAGACGGTTGAAGGATCATCCGGCGGAGGCATGGTTCAGGTCACAGTTAACGGACAGTTCAATCTTTGCGGCGTGAAGATCGACCCGACGGTGATCAACTCCACGGAGAAGGAAATGTTGGAAGACTTGGTCCTTGCCGCCGTCAACGACGGCATGCGCAAGGCGCGGGATATGGTTGCCGCCGAGATGAGCAAGGTGACGGGAGGGTTCAAGATCCCAGGTTTGATGCCCTGAACATTGAAATCTTAAATCCCACATCGTTGAACATGCGGACCTGCATTATGAAATCTGCAATCTGCAATTCCCAGCGCAACGAGAATGCTCCATGACGACTTATCCGACGCCCCTTGCGCGCTTGATTCAAGAGCTTTCCAAACTACCCGGCATTGGCGAGAAGACGGCGGCTCGTCTTGCCTTTCATATGTTGAAGGGGACGAGGGAAGACGTGATCAATCTCGCGGATAGCATTGCCAAGCTGCGACAGGAGATCGGGCTGTGCCGTCAATGCTTCGGCTTTAGCGAGGTGAATCCGCAGAGCGACGGCGAGACGTTGTGCACGGTGTGCCGTAACCCGGAGCGAGCAAAAGATACAATCTGCGTAGTAGAGGAGCCGGCGGATTTGATCGCAGTAGAAAAATCTCAGGAGTTCAAAGGCCTCTATCATGTGCTGCAAGGGACCATTTCTCCCCTCGATGGGATAGGTCCGGACGCTCTTCGCATCAGAGAATTACTGGATCGGATTCGGGGCGGCAGCGTCCGGGAAGTTATCGTGGCGACCAATCCGACCATGGATGGGGAGGCGACCGCTTTGTATCTATCCAAGGTCATCAAACCCCTGGGTGTTGCCGTTACCCGCATCGCCCGCGGATTGCCCATGGGCGGGGATCTCGAATATATCGATGCCGTTACCTTAGGGAAAGCATTGGAGGGTCGGCGAGAGATCTAACAGGAACGATGATGTGGAGAAAATCGGCCTGTGTGGTTTTTTGTTTTCTGCTTTCCGGCCGTATTTACATGGGCCGAGATTTCGGTACAGCTCCGGTCAAAAGCATTGAGAGCAACGTGACGATGCAGAAGGAGATCTTTGGGTATTTTGGGGAATCCGTTCGGCGAGGTCTGGAAAACGGTTATGAAACCTGGACTTATTCTTACCAATTCTATGAGCTTGGCCAGTTACGTGACTTCAAAGATCTTTACGTCGTTTTCAACAAAGACAATAGGGTTCGCACCTACTCGTTTTCCGGAAGATAGCCAATCGAGGGGTCAGTTCAAAATTCGCGGCTGCTCACTCGCGGACGAGTCAGCCGCAGGGTTGCTAACGGTGGCAAATAGCTTTTCGGCTCGTTCTTGGATCTGGTCTCGAACCGCTCTAAAACTTCGCAAAATTTCGTCCTGAGATCCCTGTACGAGAGCCGGATCGCGCAGGGGCCAATGGATATGTTCCGCTTTTTGAGGTAGGGTCGGACAATTCTCTGCTGCCTCGCCGCAGAGGGTAACGATCCGCTGGATCTGGTTCAACGGAATGGATTCTACACCCTTTGAGTGCTGGCCGGAGATGTCGATGCCCACTTCTTTCATTACTTGAATGGCCATAGGGTGAATCTCTTTCGGTGCCGTGCCCGCGCTGTAAACACGATGACCGTCGCGAACTAGCTGCCGCGCAAACCCTTCCGCCATCTGGCTGCGGCAGGAGTTCCCAGTGCAAAGGAACAACGTTGCGTCTGGAGTTTTTTGTGCGGCGACACCAGGTAAAAGCACGCGCGCGGTCGTGCCCTTGTTGATAATGCTTTCGATCTTCAGTTCGCCGCCATGAGCCAGTACGATATGTTTTACGATAGCGAGGCCTAGCCCAGTGCCGCCCAATTCTCGGGAGCGGGCTTTATCGACACGGTAAAAGCGCTCGGTGAGCCGCGGCAAATCCTTTTCTGCAATTCCTGCACCGGTATCTGCCACTGCAATTTCGACCCACGCATCCGCTTGAGCGCTGAAGTGGGCGTGTGTAGCTGTGATCGTGACCGATCCCCCTGAAGGCGTATATTTGACCGCGTTATCGACCAAGTTAATGAACAACTGTTGCAATCGATCGTAATCGCCAAGAATAAACGGCAGTCCTGAGGAAAATGAATACGAGAGGCTTACTTTCCTCTTCGCTGCCCGGTCCCAGAAAACCTCGAGTACCCGCTGAACCAATTGCCCTGCTTCCACGGGCTTAAAGGTCATTTTCCGCGTGCCGGATTCCAGATCCGATAAGACGAGAAGATCTTCTGTCAACCGGCTTAACCGTTCCGAATGGCGATCGATGATGGTTAAAAACTGGTTGGCGTCGGCGGGGTCGGATGGCGGATGTTGCAGCAGAGTTTCGACGTAGCCGCGAATCGCGGTGAGCGGAGTACGCAGCTCGTGTGAAACATTGGCGACGAAATCGGAGCGCACGGTCTCCAGCCTTTGGATTTCGGTGATATCATGAAACACTAGGATAGACCCGCTCGGCCGCTCCGTCCCGTTTCTCAAGCTTACGGCGTTGACTCTAAACCATCTTCCGTCTTCCACGGATACCCTTTTGGAGTACGTATTTTTCGCGAAGTCGAACTCCGACATCTCTTTGAGGATCGTGCGCATTGCGGGGCTGCGCGATATTTCGACAAACGAACCGTCCCGAATCTGTTCTTCAGAAACACCGAACATTGTCTTTGCCTGCTCGTTGATGAGTAAGACCTTGCCTTTGGGATCGATCACCACCAGGCCTTCAACCATGCATCTGAGAATCGAGTCGAGTTTTTCTTTCTCTGATCTCAGCGCGTTGATATTGTCGCGGATCTTGAGGCTCATGTCGCGAAGGTTTTGTTCGAGCACATTCAATTCGTCGTCCCCGCTCCGCGGCAGGATAGGCTGCGCGAATTGACCCTCGGCGACCGCCTTCGAGAACTCAGCCAGCCGATTGACTCGATTGCTGAGACGGCGGGAGAAAAAGTAAGCCACCCCTAGTCCGAAAAGAGAAAAGAGCAGAAGTCCAACCAACAAAGTGCGGCCCAACGATCGCGTGACGTCCTGCACTTCGCTGAACGATACGGCAACGCGCAGGACCCGTTGCCGAGGGCCGTCGTTTTGACGGTAGGCGCGGTAGAGAAGGTCGTGTTTGACCGACGTGCTGTAACGCACCGCAGAGCCGGCGCCGCGTGACATCGCCTCGATCACCTCGGGGCGCGAGCCATGATTTTCCATCTGGTCGGAGGGCTCGTCTGAATCTCCGATCACCGCGCCGTTCTGGGCAATAACCGTTATGCGCAGCCCAAGTTCGTCCGCGAGGGTGCGACAAATCGAGTCCAGCGAGCCGGGCTTATCAGACCAGGGCAACTGGCGTGCCAGCACCCGGGTCTTTTGTTCCATCACTTTGCCGAGCGAGGAAGCGTAGAAATCATGCAACAGATTTCTCGAATAGAGGAAAAAACCCAACGATAAAAGAATGATGATCGCGAGATAGGAAAGAAAGAATGTGTAGATGAGCCGGTTATTCCAGGGCCTTTTCATCGAATTTGTATCCAACCCCTCGAACGGTGAGGATCCACTTCGGCTTGCGATCATCCTTCTCCACCGCTTTTCTGAGACGGCGGATGTGAACGTCTACCGTTCTCGGAGTAACGAAGGTCTCTCCTCCCCACACGCGATCGAGAAGCTGATCCCGGTTCAGCACGCGACTGGGATTCAGAACCATGAAGCGAAGCAGCTCGAATTCCTTCAAGGTCAGTTTCACCGGTTTGCCGCGCACAAAAACCTCATAAGTGGAAAAGTCAATTTTTAGAGATCCCTTGTCAAAGGCGGGGGCGGTCTCCGTGGCGGGTTTTGCTTCCGAGCGACGGAGGATCGCCCTGACGCGGGCGACCATTTCTCTCGGACTAAAGGGCTTGGCGAGATAGTCGTCCGCTCCCATTTCGAGTCCGACGATCCGGTCTGCTTCACCGGCCTTGGCCGTCAGCATGAGGATCGGGAGCTTGGCAGTTTCACTGCGCTGCTTCAGGAGCCTGCAAAGTTCCAGGCCGGAAACCCCGGGCAGCATGAGGTCCAGGATCACGAGGTTCGGCCTTTCCCGTTGTAGAAGCTTTAGGGCTTGCTCCCCATCTTCGGCTTCTAAAACGCTGAACCGCTCTTGGGTTAAGTTGTATTGAACAAGCTTCCGAATGTCCGGTTCGTCTTCGACCACCAGGATCTTCTGCGCGGATGCCATAGAGATTTAAAGGGAAGTGGGGAGCTCTTTTACATGGCGAATGCTCTTACCCTTGACCATGAAAATGACCATTTCGGCGATGTTGGTGGCATGATCGGCGATCCGCTCAATATATTTCGAAACTGAGGATATCTTCATCGCCCGGTTAATGGTGTGTGGGTCCGCGATCATAAAACTTATGGTTTCGCGAAATACTTGGCTGTTGAGATCATCCACTTCCTGGTCGTCTTTGCAGACCTTTAGAGCCAAATCTGTGTCTTCCCGCACGAAGGCATCAAGGCTTTCCCGGATCATGCGCTGGGCGATGCCGGCCATCCGGGGAATATCGATGTAGGGCTTAAGCTGGGGTTCCTGGTTCAGTTCCAAGGCGCGCTCGCAAAAGTTGACGGCCATGTCGCCGATCCGTTCCAGATCCGTCGTGATCTTCAGTCCGGTGGTGATGAATCGCAGATCGCGACCGGCGGGCTGATGCAAGGCCAGCAGACGGATGCAAAGATCATCGATATCTACATCCAAACGATTGACTTCATGGTCTCTCTCGACAATGATTTCTGCAAGCTCGGAATCGCGCTCAACCAGTGACTTGACTGCCTTTTGAATCTGATCTTCGACCAGGCCTCCCATATAGAGGATCTCTTCGCGAAGTTTTTTCAGTTCTTCTTCGTATCTCTTGTCCGTGTGTTCGTTTGCCATTGCCTGACTCCCTTAACCGAATCGCCCGGTAATATAGTCTTCCGTTTGACGTTTCTCCGGAGCGGTGAACAGTTTTCCAGTCTCGCCAAATTCTATCAGCTCGCCGAGGTAGAAAAAAGCCGTGTAGTCGGATACCCGGGCGGCCTGCTGCATGTTGTGGGTGACGATAACGATCGTGAAAGTGTCCTTAAGCTCGTGAATTAGTTCCTCGATCTTCGCTGTGGAGATGGGATCGAGCGCTGAGCAGGGTTCGTCCATAAGTATGACTTCAGGTTCCACCGCTAGGGCCCGGGCGATACACAGTCTTTGTTGCTGGCCGCCGGACATGTCGGCGGCGCTTTTGTGGAGGTTGTCTTTGACTTCGTCCCACAAGGCGGCACGCCGTAAGCTTTTCTCGACGACTTCGTCGAGGGTGCTGCGTTTATTCACGCCCACGATGCGGAGCCCGTAGATGACATTTTCGTAGATGCTTTTGGGAAACGGATTCCACTTCTGAAAGATCATTCCGACGCGGCGACGCAGTTGGATGATGTCAGTTGAGGGATCGTAGATATTTTTCCCGTCGAGCTGGATGCTCCCCGTGACACGCGTGTTCAGGATCAGGTCGTTCATGCGATTGAGGCAGCGAAGCAAGGTGGTCTTGCCGCACCCCGAGGGACCGATGAAGGCCGTGGCTTTTTTTTCCGAGATCTCGAGGTTGATGGATTTGAGAGCACGCTTGTCGTCGTAGTAAAAGTCGACGTCCTCAATACGGAAAATGGGTTCAGGCTTTTCGACGGTTTTTGCCTCCGGGAGAGAGGTCTCTTTTGGTGTCGCGGGCATCTCGATTCTTAGGGTCTCCATGCCTTCTTGTAGGTCCATCTTACCTCCAATGGGTCCGTTTTTCATAGGGGGCACTGCCTTACCACTTGATGCGCTTGCGGAATCGATAGCGAAAATAGATCGCGATGCCGTTCATGGCCAGGGTCATCACCATCAGGACGAGTCCCGTCGCAGCGGCGTTCAAATGAAACTCTTGCTGGGGGCGCGACACCCAGTTAAACATCTGGATGGGCATGGCGCTAAAGGGAGAAAAAAGCCAATCAAAGGAAATAAAGGGGAATTCCGCTTTGAAAGGAGAATCCGGCAAAAACGCGATAAAGGTCAAAGCTCCGATGGTAATCAGGGGGGCGCTTTCACCGATGGCTCGGGACAGCGCGATGATGACGCCGGTCAAGACGCCGCCCATGGAGTAGGGAAGAGTGTGATCTCGCGTGGTCTGCCATTTGGTGGCTCCGAGGGCATAGGCGGCCTCACGCATGCTCGAAGGCACGGCGCGGATGGATTCTCG
>JAHKKJ010000331.1 GCA_020027655.1 Deltaproteobacteria bacterium
GTGGCGGATCAAATCGGCGCGCTCGTCGCGCAGCACAAGCCGCGCGTGCTGGCGGTGGACATGAGCCGGGTACCCGATATCGAATACTCGGCACTGCAAATGTTGATCGAGAGCGATAAGCGAGCGACCGAACGCGGCGCCGTTGTATGGTTGGTGGGGCTGAATCCCGGCGCGCTGGAGGTCGTAAGAAAAGCCGGGCTGGACGAGCGACTCGGCCGCGAGCGCATGCTGTTCAACGCCCGCGCCGCGATCGAACGCTACCAGGCGCTGCAGGCGGGGGCGGGTGGCAGGTCCTGATCAGAAGCGTTCCGCACGCACATGGCTGCACACCGGCGAGGTTGAGCGTAGATTTAGCAGAGCGGGGCGCTACTTTGCGCCTCGCAGAAGTACACGCGGAGGCTCGCGATATATTGCGCGTCGGGAACTTGGAAGCCAAGGTCGGTCGCATCGACCGCTTCACTTCTTTGGCTGAGGTCGTTGACCGTTTTGAGGCGAACAAGGATAGCGCCGGTGCCGAAGATCGTTGAAATAGCAAACGTCTAAGGGCGCGGGGAGGATCTGGCGAGAATTAAACAAAACGACTTTAAAGAGAATTTTTCGCGCCAAGACGCCAAGGCGCAAAGAAACGCGCTTTGTCATTTCGACCGTAGGGAGAAATCTTTCTTAAATCCCTCGCGTTCGCTCAGGATGACGGGCCTCGCCCGTCACTTGGCGTGCTTTGCGTCCCTTCGGCGTCACTCAGACATGCTTTGCGCGAGTGATTTTTTTCCGATTCGGTAATATGTTTGGTTAGACTTTTGTAAATCAAGCGAGGAGGTCATTTTTTATGGCAAAGGATACCAATGCAACCAAAGCGGTGGGTCTTCTAATAGAGGCCTCTAATGCGGACACGGTTTATCGG
The DNA here is from genome assembly GCA_020027655.1 of Deltaproteobacteria bacterium. Lineage (GTDB taxonomy): Bacteria > Desulfobacterota > Binatia > UBA9968 > UBA9968 > DAIRFP01. The sequence continues at coordinate 902 of JAHKKJ010000331.1, forward strand.
GATCTCTATCTCAGGCGGGCGCGACAACTCTTAAGCGCCACCCTGGACGAGTCCGCCTATCGGGCCATCGGTTCGACCGGGAAAGAGATCGAAGATCTTATGCGCCGCAGCCGGTCGGCGGTGCTGCAGCGGGACTGGGATCAGGCGGCGAATCTGTCGGCGCAAGCCGAATCGCTGCGCCAACGGAAGGCGGCAATGGGGCAACTGGCCGCTATCGGAAAGGATGTGTATGACGCCGACACAGTGGCTTTTGATCCTTTTTCTCCCGGAAAGCACCTGGGGCCACAAGCGGAAGCCAACCAACCAGGGGTGCATAAACAGCTGATGGATACCCTTGCGTCGCTGGGCAAGCTGGACCCAAGCCTCGCCGCATCCTACGAGAAGCGGCGCAGTTATTTCTCCAGCCTGGAGTTGGCAAGCCCCACAGCGTCCCAAAAAGGCGCGCAACGCAGCCGTGGACAAGTGGAGCGGCTCGCGGTAGAAGCGGCGGAAAAGGGAGACGCTGCGACATTGCAGCGGCTGGCGCAAGAGTTGCGGGACTGGAAGGAAAGCGGAACTGCGACAGTTTCGACGAGCGCCTCCGTTGTGATGACGCGCTATGAGTGTCCAGTGGATCTGACTGTCCCGTTTGCCCCGGATGTGATTGCGCGGGCCCGGGAGCTGGGTCTCGGCGAAGCCCAGACCGCGCCATTCGCTGAAATAGCAGCGGCCCGGGAGGCCATCTATACGCACGTTTGGCAACCGAGCCCGGCAAATCCGGATATGGAGCGTGAAGGGGTCCTGCGGGCTCAGGCTCAGGCCGAGGTGAACCTTCCTGAGCAAATCCTCACAGAGGACGTTAAAGTCCTGGCCGGACAATTCGTTCAGCAGATCTTTATCAACTCGGGTGGCGCGCGTTACCTTCCGCCACTCGCCACCGAAAGAACATTGATCGAGGATTTTGCCGAAGATGAAGCTGCTGCGGACGCTCCCTCGAAGCTCCTGGCAGCACTGGGACTCCCCAAGCGCAGCGGGCTCGCACGTGTGGAAATCGAGGCAGCGCTCGTGCGTTCGGGAGACCAGATTCTGGAGGACCGCCTGGGACTCGCCCCCCTGGAGTTTCGGCTGGTTTGCATTCCCTATGATCTGTACCTGCGCTGTGGTCGTGATCGTGGCTTCGGAAAATGGCCGCACTGGACTCATTTCGATGGCTACCAGGTCATGGCGGGCAACCGGTTGCGCGCGCTGGTGGGTGGGGATGGGCGGTTTGGCGGGCTCAATGATCTCGTCAGCATCAGCCCGAGTGACGCCCGCGACGGCGTCTACGCGCGCTTCGCGGTGGTGCGACGCGCGCGCATGACAGGACGGTGGCGGTGAGGGACGAGGGGTGAGGGTCGAGGGACGAGTGTCGAGGGAAGAGGGGGGGATGGTAATCAGTGAACGGTGAACACAAGGTTTCAGTGTTCAGGTTTCAGCGCTGACACCCGACACCTGAAACCTGGAACTCGTAACACTCGACACCCGACCCCCGACACTCGGCACGACTCGAGAAGTTCTACATGAATCACGCTGTTACGGTGTTCTTGTTTACCTTGGGTTTGTTTCTGGGCATGCTGCTTTTCCTGGAAATCGGCCGGCGCATTGCCGTCCGGCGGATGAGAGAAGACACCGGAGCTGCGGGGGAGGGTGTCGGTGCAGTGGATGGCGCGGTCTTCGCCCTGCTGGGTTTACTCATCGCTTTTACCTTCTCCGGAGCGAGTTCGAGATTTGACACGCGGCGGCAGCTGATCGTCGAGGAGACCAACGATATTGGCACTGCCTACCTCCGGCTCGACTTGCTTCCGGCTGACCTTCAGCCGGCGCTGCGGGAGAGTTTTCGGCGCTACTTGGATGCGCGGATCGAAGTGTACCGGAAACTGCCGGACATTGCCGCGGCCAAAAAGCATTTGGCTAAGGCCAACGAGTTGCAGAGACAAATTTGGCACCAGGCGGTTGCTGCCAGCCGGGCGGAAGGCGCTTCGCCTGCGGCGCCGATACTACTGCTACCCGCGCTGAACGCGATGATCGATATCACGACGACCCGAACCATGGCGACCCAGATGCATCCGCCGGTGATCGTTTTCGTGATGCTTTTCGGATTGGCGCTGGCAGCGTCGCTACTAGCGGGCTATGGTATGACCGGCAGCAAGGTGCGACGTTGGTTCCATATGCTTGGCTTCGCGCTGGTCATGGCGTTCGCTGTGTATGTCATACTGGATATCGAGTACCCGCGCTTGGGTTTGATTCAAGTGGACGCTTTCGACCAAGCTTTGGTAGATCTGCGCGCGAGCATGAATCCTTGACTGATGACAATGAGCAAGCAATCACGAGCCATCTCGTTTGTTAAGTCGATCTTCCATCCCTCGGATTTCTCCGCAGCGAGCGAATTGGCATTTGCCCACGCCCTCGCCATTGCGCTCATAAGGGAGACCGAATTAGTCGTCATGCATGCGCGCCGCGGCGAGCGGGAAGATTGGTCCCAATTCCCCGCGGTTCGAAAGACTCTCGCGCGCTGGCAGGTGCTGGAGCCCGGGAGTCTCCCGTCGGAGGTTTTCCAAAAGCTCGCGGTACGTATCACGAAGGTGAGCATGCGAGGAGACCCGGTGCGGGCGAGCATGCGTCAAATTGAGAAGCAAAAGCCGGACCTGGTAGTCCTTGCCACACGCGGACGGCATGGCTTGCCTCTCTGGATTAAGCCCTCTGTGGCTCAGGCGATCGCCCATCGGACGAGCGCGATGACACTCTTTGTGCCCCACGGATGCCGCGGGTTCGTGTCGCTTGGTGGGGTCGTTAATTTGCGCCGTATTCTCTTGCCGGTCGACCATAAGCCGGACCCAGGCGAGGTTGCGGTTCGGGCGACCCGCGCTGCCGAATCCTTGGGCGATGAATGCGTGGAAATCGTGCTCCTTCACGTTAATGGCACCGAGTTCCCGCAATTCGATCGGCCGGAGGGGAAAGCCTGGGCTTGGAAGGAGCTGCGGCGCGAGGGCGACGTCGTGGCTGCGATCCTGGATGCGGCCGAGGAAGCGGATCTCATCGTTATGGCCACCGAAGGTGAGCAGGGTATCATCGATGCCCTGCGAGGGAGCGTGACGGAGCGCGTGGTCCGCGACGCGCCATGCCCGGTTCTGGCCGTGCCTGCCGGGTGAAATAGAGTAACCAGCACGGAGTGGCGAGTGACGAGGACGAGGAGATCAGAGAAATTCGAAACTCGAAATCCGAAATAGGAAATGGAAAGATCAACCCGACACTTGGAAACCTATCTAGATCCGGGATAGAGATACTTAAGGACTGAAGACCGAATACAAGTTGCTGCATTTCTGACGAATAGATGGCGAAGTGGCGCATTTTCAAATGGCTCGCGGCCTTTAGCGGCCTCTGTGTCATCCTGCTCTTTGCTGTCGCTCTGCTCCTCCCTCGTGTTCTCGATAGCCAAGCAGTAAAAGAGAAGATCCGCGCGTTCCTGTTAACCAGGACAAACGGCAACGTCATCATCGGAAACATCGATCTCAAGTGGTTTCCCCGGCCGGCGGCGGTCGTACACGGTGTGTCGCTTACTGCCGGTGATACGGTCAGCGGCAAGATCCAATCGGTAGAAGTCTACCTGTCAATAAAAAGTTTGCTCACGGGGAACCTAGACGTTTCCCGCCTGGATATGGCAAAGCCCGCATTAGCGGCGCACCTATCCGAGTGGGCCGAAGAGCCGTTCAACATCGATGAGATCGAAGCCAAGATCCGTTCTCTATTGGCGGCATTGGCATCGGGAATGCCTGGCATAGTCGTTACCGTCAGGGACGGATCAGCGGAGATCAAGATCGGTGAACGGCCAGCGGTTATTTTCACCGACGTCGACGGGCGGCTTAGGGCGCAGCCCGATGACGTGGACTTGCAGATCAGTTCCCGCGCCAACGTCTTCGATTCGTTGCATATCGAGGGGAACATCGCAGGTACCCTCGAGACGAAGGGACGTATAAAAATTGATCGTCTCAACCTTCGCGAATCAGTTGCTGCGCTCTGGCCTCGTCCGCCAGGATACGTCGAGTCCGGCTACCTGAGTTTGGAGGTGGGGCTGACTTCCACAGGACTCAAGAAGATTAAGACAGAAATCAATGGCACGGTGCCGTCACTAGGACTTGTGCGGGAAAACCGAAAGACGGTTATTGAAGGAAGCAGCTTCAAGGCCGCTATCA
>JAHKKJ010000332.1 GCA_020027655.1 Deltaproteobacteria bacterium
TGACGGGACTGAACGATGAAGAGATCGCAATGCGAGCTGTGGAGGAGGGCGCGCAGGATTATCTCTTCAAGGGACAGGCGGACGGCCATTTGCTGGCCCGCTCTCTGCGTTACGCAATTCAAAGGCACAGGGCGGAAGAGACCCTGAAGGAACGTAATCGAGAACTTTTGATTCTGCAAAAAATCAGTGAGACGATTTTGGGCTCTTTGGATCTGAAAGCGGTTCTGGAGAAAATCTTAGCAGAAACGATGGTCACTGATTCCTTCGACCTTGGCAATATTCGGTTGTTGGACCGGAGCGGAGAAATGCTTGAAGTGGTAGCCGGCCGGGGATACCGGCATCCGGAGCATGTCCTGGGCCACCGGGCGCTGGCGCGGACGATGGAAAGCGGGCGGTCGAAATTCGGCGATCGCCTTTTTAGAGAGCCTTGCGTCGAGGAGGAACTGCAACGATGCGGCGGCTATCGAACCTTAAAAAAGGAAAGTGTGGAATCTTTTGTCATGGTGCCGGTTCGAGCCAATGGCGAGGTTGTGGGCACGCTTCAGCTTGCAAGCAGGACGCCGCGCAAGTTTAAGCCCGAGGAAGTGAACCTCCTCCAGACCATCGGCAACCAGCTGGGTGTTGCGGTCCAGAAGGCACAGCTTTATGAGAAGACATCTCGACAAGCGCTGGAACTCGAAAAAGCGAACAAGATGCAGGCGGACTTCGCCGCGATGATTGCCCACGACCTCAGATCTCCTCTGATGAATATCATGGGAGTGGTGGAGGTCATGACAGAGGGGATGTTCGGCAGTGTAACCGAGGAGCAAAAAAAATGGCTTGCAAGGATTGAGGCCAACAGCCAAAACCTCGTGGATCTTGTGAGTGACTTTCTCGATGTTTCCAAACTTGAATCCGGCTACGTTGATGTAAACCGGGAAATGGTCAACCTCACAGGATTGATTCAAAAAAGTATCGACAGTTATCGAGTTCTAGCCCTGGACAAAAGCATCTCAATCAAAGGGGCTGTGGATCCGTCTCTTCCCGCGGTCCACGCCGATCCACGACGTTTGGATCAAGTCCTAAGCAACTTAATCAGCAACGCGATTAAATTCTCCGAAGAAGGAGGAACGGTGGAGGTGGGTGCCGCGCTAACCGATGCAACTCTGATCCAGGTATGGGTAAGGGACAACGGAGTCGGTATAGCCGCCAATGAAATGGGCCAGCTTTTCGAAAAATATCGACAGGGCGGCAATGTGAAACACTCAAGTCACAAGGGAACCGGTCTGGGTCTGGTCATCTGTAAGATGATTGTCGAAGCTCACGGTGGACGGATCTGGGCTGAAAGCACCGAGGGAAGCGGAGCGGCCTTTTTCTTCTCTCTGCCTACCAACGGGTAGCCGTTCTCAGGCAAGATATTAAAGCCAAACCGCATGACCCAGAGTTACTAATGTTACACCGGCATAATGCCGTGTTTTTTTCTGGGTCGCTCTTCCTTTTTCCCGCGCAGAATTTCTAAAGATTGGATGAGCCGCTTGCGGGTTTCGGGTGGCCTGATGGCGGCCTGGGCGAATTGCTTGGACAGCGCTTCGAAGGGCCCGCTGAACCGCTCGGTGAACTCGGCGATTTTCTCTTGGCGGGTCTTTGCCGGGTCCGGCGATTGTTCAATTTCCCTTCTGTAGAGGATGTTGACCGCTCCGCCGCCGCCCATCACCGCCAGCTCGACCCCCGGCCAGACGAAGAGTTGATCTGCGCCCATTTCTCGAGTGCAAAGCGCCTGTTTGGCGCCGCCGTAGCCTTTGCGCAGCACGATGGTGATTTTTGGCACTGTAGCTTCGGCGTAGGCATAGAGCATCTTAGCGCCGTGGCGGATGATTCCTTTTTCTTCTTGCTGTTTGCCGGGAAAGAACCCCGGCACATCCATTAACGTGATGACAGGGATATTAAAAGCATCACAAAAACGGATGAAGCGAGCGGCCTTGTCCGATGCATCCACGTCGAGGCTGCCGGCGAGAAACATCGGCTGATTGGCCACGAACCCGACCGGATAACCGTCCAGCCGGCCAAAGCCGATGACCAGGTTACGCGCAAATTTGCCTTTCAGCTCGAGAAAATCACCGTCATCAACGATAGCTTTGATCACCTGAAGAATGTTATACGCCCGGCGCGGATCTTCGGGGACGATTGTCTCAAGCGAATCGACCGGCCGGTTTGGATCGTCTCGACTTGGTTTATGCGGCGGGGGCGACTCAAAGCTCGACGGCAAGAAGCCGAGCAACCGTCGGATCATGGCGAGGCATTCTTCATCATTCTTGGCAACCAAATCCGTGACGCCGGAAACTTCGGAATGGATTTTAGCGCCGCCCAACTCTTCCATCGTGACCGTCTCGCCGAGTACCTCTTTGATGACTGCCGGCCCAGTGATGAACATCTGGCTGCTGTTCTGAACCATGAGGATAAAGTCAGTCAAAGCGGGGGAATAGGAGCCGACACCGATGCAGGGACCCATAATAGCGGAAATCTGCGGAATGCAGCCGGAGGCAATACTATTTTCGAAGAAGATCTTGCCGATCGCCGTGGTGACGGAAAGGCCTTCCTGGATTCGCGCGCCCGCGGAATCATTGAGACCGATAAGCGGAACGCCCAACTTACGGGCCGTCTGAATGACGTAAGCAATTTTTTCTGCGTGAGCGCTGCCGACGGTGCCGGCGAGCACCGCGCGGTCCTGAGAAAAAACGTAAACCGGTCTGGCGTCAATTTTTCCGCAACCGGTCACAACGCCGTCGGAGGGAAGTTTCTTCTCGGCCATGCCGAAGTCCGTGCATTGGGTTTCCGCCAGCATGAACTCCTCGACGAAGCTGCCGGGGTCGAGAAGCTTATGGACGCGCTCCCGGGCCGTCAGCTTGCCTTCGGCGCGCTGCTTTGCCGCTACTTTCGGATCGCCCTCAGCGGCGCGTTGCTCCAACGCCGCCAGTTTCTTTTCTAGGTCTTCTCTGGTGTTGCCCACTTATCCACCCACTATCCCCATTCCCTGGAGCACTGAAAGCATGACGGCCGCGGCAATCACGGAGCCGATCTGTCCGCCGGCATTGGCACTCATCGCGGGCATGAGGAGATAGTTTTTCTTGTTGTACTTTTGCCCCTCGACTTGAACCACCCGCGCCGCCATTGGAAACGCTGAAATTCCTGCCGCACCGATGAGCGGATTGATCTTGCCTGCGGTCAGCAGACACATGAGCTTGCCGAAGAGGACGCCGACAACTGTATCCAGGCTGATGGCGATGAAACCCAGGCCCAAGACCAAGAGTGTTTGAGCTTGCAAGAACTGGTCTGCTTCCATCGTTGCGCCGATACAAAGCCCGAGAAGAAGAGTGACAATATTAGCAATCTCGTTTTCCGCAGCCCTTTTCAAACGGTCGACCACGCCGCTTTCCTTCATCAGGTTTCCGAGCATCACGGTGCCGATCAACGGGGCTCCCTTGGGAGCGAGGATCGAAGCAAAAATGGTGACCACGATGGGAAAAAGGATCTTCGTGGTTTTAGACACAGGCTCTCGCACGACGCCCATGGCGATTTTTCGTTCTTTCTCGGTGGTCAAAAAGCGCATGATGGGCGGTTGGATGAGCGGGACTAAGGACATGTAGGAGTAGGCGGCGACGGAAACTGCCGCGAGAAGGTGGGGGGCGAATTTCGAGCTTACGTAAATAGCCGTGGGCCCGTCACAAGCGCCGATGATGGCAACAGCCACGGCGTCCAGTTTGTCAAAGCCGAGCGCCAAAGCCAGCAGTAGAGTGAGAAATATACCAAATTGGCCCGCGGCTCCGAGGAGAATGATCTTAGGGTTTTCTAACAAGGGCTGGAAGTCGGTCATGGCGCCGATGCCGAGAAAGATCAATAGAGGAAAAACTTCGGTGCGCACCCCGGCGTTGTAGAAGTAACGAAGAAAGCCATCGTCTCCCATCATCTCCGCCAAAGGAATGTTCACAAGAATCGCGCCGAAGCCGATGGGCACAAGCAGCAGCGGTTCGTACCCCTTGCTTATCCCCAGGTAAAGGAGCAGCGAGGCAATGAGGATCATGATCACATGGCCCACCCCTAGATGGGTGACACCGAGGAGAAGACCTTGAAGGCCCGAAATGAGCGCTGACTCCATGAGCTGGGTTTAACCTTTCGGTGATGCCGATTCCTCAGGCTGGTAAGGAAAGAGTTTCTTCAGCAGCAGGATCAGCAGGCTTAAACACCACAAGACCAGCATGGTTCCTGCCATGCCAATCAGCGCCAGTGTCCAACCGAACGTCCAGGTGTCCATTGGGTTTCCGTACAAATTAAGTGTGACGATCGTTACAAAGGTGATTTACTCGATGACGGCGAGAACTTCTCCTGCCTCGACCGCCTGACCAGGTGAAACTTTGATTTCCTTTAAGACTCCGCTAGTGGGTGCGACGATAGGAATCTCCATTTTCATCGCTTCCATGACCACCACAACTTCATCCTCCTCCACCTGATCACCGACGTTTTTCTCAATCTTCAAGATCTTCCCCACCATGGGTGCTTCGACGTTAGTTGCCAACGCGGGTCTCCTTTTCCAGACGCATCGTTTGATGCTAGGTAGTGTCGAGTATTGCCATTTAGTAGAGTTTCGCAATGCTTGTCAATGCTCGCCCAGGTAAATCGCAGCGGAAAACGCCAGCGCCACAGTCACCAATGATGATGCATGGAAGGCTGCGAAAATCCGAGCGACTGCTTGCTTGCGAGCCAGCCGGCTTCCTTGCTTTTGCAGGTTTGATACGGTATGACCCAAAATAGCTTTCTCGGGAGGATAAACATGGCCAAACCGGCGCCCCAAGTCGATAACGCGATGGACAACATTCCTTATTATGAGAAATGGCAACTCGAAGAAGGGATACCCATCGTTAAGACCTTTTTTGTCCAGGATTTGAAGAAGGTTGAACTGAAACCTTGGGACAGAACCGGAGGAAAAGGAGCCTTCATTAACATGGAAGGCGCGGAGGGAACAACCGGTGCTTATGTGCTGGAGATAGCTCCGGGCAAACACACAAACCCCCAGAGACATCTTTATGAAGACCTGATTTTTGTTCTCAAAGGACGCGGAGCGACGACTATTTAGA
>JAHKKJ010000333.1 GCA_020027655.1 Deltaproteobacteria bacterium
AAGACGTTGGGCGCAATCGAAATGCAATTGTTGTGTCCTTTGCATTTATCTTTGTCGATGATGATTTTCATTTTCCCCTCCGATTCGCTCGACAATAAAATGTACGACTCGTCCTAGAGAGGACGCGTTATTTCCCCCTTTGGCAAAGGGGGATTAAGGGGGATTTTTTCGCTATTGTGAAACCGTGAGTGACTGCGCAAATCTCCCCTGGCCCCTCTTTCACAAAGAGGGGAAGTTCTGGCATTCCCGCACCGGAGAGCGAGGTGCAGATCATTGCAATTAGATATCCCTCCCTATCACTCTAACTCTCTTAGAATCGCTCGGCACGGCGCTCCGTCGGAGCCGGCGAGTTTCACCGGCGGGCAAATTAACTCATATCGGCCCGGCGGCACCTCGGAAAGGTCTACGCCTTCGAGCAATATGATGCCCTGATCCAAAAACGCGCGATGTACAGGAACCTGCTCGTCCGCCCGCGCGACGGAAAGATAGTCCAGGCCGACGAGTTGTACGCCCAAAGCCACCAACGCCCTCGCCCCGTCCACGGAAAACGATACAAAAGTGGGGTCATAGGTCGGTTGGTGAAGCAGAGTGGAATTGCGGGTCTTGAACAGAACCCGTTTTTCGCCGTCCAGGTTCAGTCCGCCAATCTCATTGGCTGTAATCTGGCCAACAGCCTCGACAGCGCAGACCCGAGCCGGCCCGATAAACAATTCCAGAGGCAAAGAATCTATCGTGCGGCCATCCGGCACGAAGTGAAACGGCGCGTCGACGTGGGTGCCCGCGTGGGCGCTCGTGTGCATGGACGAGGAGTTGTTGCTATCTCCGCGGCTCATGCGTTTGCGCTCGATCAGCTCGAAAGGCTGCGCCGTGACCCAGCGAACGGTATTCGCAGAGAGACTGAGAGAGATATCGTAGATTTTCATATCGATCACCTAATCGGATCTTATTCGACGCGAGTCAGACTGACAAGCGGCGTTCAGCTCCCCAGATGGATCGCGACGGTGCCGCCCACGACGCTAAGGATGCCAACGGCGGCTTTAAGACCGATGCGCTCCACATCTTTTAAAAACAGCTTGGCGCCGATCAGCGACCATACCGGATAGGTGGCGGCGATCGGAGCGATGACTACGACCGGTCCGATGCTTAAAGCCGTAACAATTAGAAAAATCGAGAAAGTTTCAAAAATGCCCGTGCACACAAATGGCAACAGCGCCCTTCGATTCCAGACGAGCCGCGGCTCTTGGGACGAGATAGTCATGTAACCGGCGAACGCGATCAACGTTACGAATCCCATGAAGGCCGAGAAGAACAACGGTTCGTTGGACAGGCTAAGCGCGTAGCGCCGGATTGGATGATTCACACCGGAGAGAATCGCTGCGCCCACCGGAAGCAACAAGTGCCACCAACGAAAACTTAACAGTTCCTGCTCCGCTTTCCAGGAGACGAGAATGATTCCGGCCACCACGAGCAGAGTTCCAACAACAGTAAGTGCCGTCGCTGATTCCTTGAGGACTACAATGGCAATGGTGGCGCTGATCAGGGGATTGATCGACTGGAGCGCGCTGCTGCGCGATGCCCCGATTTTCAAGACTCCGGTATAGGCCAGAAGACGAACCCCAAGCTGAAAGACTCCGACGATGCAAAAGAGGGTGACGGATACCCAAGCCACAGGCGGGATGCCGGTCAAAAAGAACACCGCTGTCCAAAGGACAAGATTCTGGACAAGAATCGAAACTAGAGTAACCGTTGTCGGGGTCGAGTATTTAAGACCGAGTCGCGAGCAAACCAAGGCCACCGCGTAACTGACCGAAGTCACTAGGGCGAGAGCTTGCGGGGACATAAAGATGGATTGGAAAGTTGCTCAGAGGCGCGGGGATGGATTGGGAAGATGTGACAGCTAATCTCGAGCGCATTTTCTCTCTCCCCTGAGCCTGTGTCGCAATCGAGTTCATTGGTTAGACAACCAACCACGAACGGTTGCCATATTAATCAGGTTGACAGGAGCACCTTCAAATCCCCCTTCATCCCCCTTTGAAAAAGGGGGAATTTTCTTACACCTAGTTCTTGATTCCTGACGGTCCCACAACGCTCCCCCCTCTTTGAAAAAGAGGGGCAAGGGGAGATTTGCGTTGATCGAAACGCGAACAGCGCATTGTGACACAGTCTCCCTGGCGGGTGAGAGTTAGAGTGAGGGAAAAATAACCGGCACCCTCACCTCTATCCCGCCGAGGGAGAGGAAGTAAACAAAATTCAGCGTTGGTAAAAGGGAGCTAACGAATGTCCTCGGTTGCGTTGACCCGATTCCATTTTCTAAATCAAAGAATCGAGATCAGCTTTTCTTGAGAGCCTCACGGAACTTGTCGCGATATTCGATACTATAAAGCCGGCGAAAATCTTCCGGGTACGCTTCCCCGGGTTCCATCTTGAGATCGACGAAAATCGGCCCATCTTCTTTAAGGATGTTGTCTAGCTCATAGTCCCAATCCCACAGATTGGAGAATTCGTAGGTCTTGGGATAGCCCGCCGCTTTGGCCATGTCGACGAAGCGGATCTGTCCGGCGCGCGGAATCGGCACCGCGCCATTGGTCTCATAGGTGCCGTTTTCGCAGAGACAATGGATGTAGTTCTTCGGCGCGGCGTTGGCGATGGTCACTAGACTGCCCAGATTCATCAGCAAACTGCCGTCGCCGTCGAACAAAACCACGCGCTTGTCGGGCCGCCCGAGCGCTAGGCCCAAAGCGTGGGAAGAGCCCTGTCCCATGGCGCCGGTGAAAGTATAATTCAGATCGCTCGGCATGATGTGAGTCATTTCCTGCGCTGCCATATAGACCGCCACCACGATCTCATCCTTACGGTGACGCTTAAACACCTTCAAGCATTCGTCTCTTTGCATCATGGTTATTTTGGCTCCCTTCCGATGAGCACCGCCATCGGCCGTGTGCTGGCGTAGGCTTTTTCGATGGCCGGCACGATCTTCTGCGTGTCTCCGGCCTCTTCGACCCAGTGATGCTCGATGCCCATCGCGTCCAAGACGGGTTCGATGATCTTTACGCCGTACTTCTTTGATTGGGTTGGCGCAACGCCCGGCTCTTTTCCTAAAAGTCCCACCAACATGCAGACGGGGTTCTCACCTTCCACGGCGACACCCCTGAGCGAATTCACCGAGTCCAAAAGACCGGTGTACTGCATCATCATGAGCGACCGGTGACCCGCCGCGAAGAGACCGCTACAGATCGAGATCCCTTCGTCTTCTTTGCATACTTGCACCACTTTAAAGTCAGGGTCGCGCATGATGGTCTTGAGCAAGTAATGACTCGTTACGCGATCGGGCAATGCGACGACGAAATGAATCCCCGCTTTCTTGATTTGTTTGATGATATCTTCCGCCTTCAGCTCAGAGTCCGCCATTTTTCCTCCGGATTAAGAATCGGTTCAATGTTCAAAGTTCAAAGTTCAAGGTTCAATGTTCAAAGTCCCCGTTCCTTTGACCGGAAACCTTGAACGTTGAACATTGAACCCGGAACCGCGCTATGCGACTTCTTTCACAAAATCCGCCAGCCGTTCGCCGATCATGATCGACGTTAAATTAGTATTCGCGTGACTCACCACCGGCATGATCGACGCGTCCCCCACCCACAAGTTCGACATGCCGTGCACCTGCAATTTTTCATCGACCACGGCCCTGTCGTCTGAGGCCGGTCCCATCTTACAGGTGCCGACGCCGTGGTGATAGCTGTCGTAAGTTGAGCGAGCAAACTTTCCCCAATCGTCGGCGGATCCCGGCTGAATGAGCGATCCGTAGAACTCTCTCGCCGGTCCCTTGTGCACGAGGTCATCGATAAAATGCATCGCCTCGACCATCGCCTTTAGATCGCCCGGATCTTCCAACATGCCGGAATCGACTCCCGGCAGCTCATGGGGATCCCTGCTCTGGAGATAAACCCGCCCGCGGTTTCGCTGCTCGAGCAAATGTGCCGATATCGGCATCATGCGTTTGATGCCCGCGACTTCCGTCGGCGGCCGCATGTTGATGTGGAAATTTGGACAGTCGTAGAGCGGGTTCTTTTTGATGATCAGCCGAAACCGCGGAATGACCCAATCCTCTTTTGATTCTTTGGGACCCTCGAAAGTCATGAAAACTACCGGATGGTCGTGGTAGTTTTCACCGATGCCTTTCAGTTCGTGAACCACGGGAATCCCATGTTTCTTGAGCTCCGACTCCGGCCCGATGCCCGACAGCATAAGAATCTGCGGCGAGTGATAAACACCCGATGTGAGAAGAATCTGACCACCCATGACCGTCTGGATCTGTCCATCCTTCTCGTAGCGAACGCCTTCGGCACGCTTGCCCGACAGAACCAGCGAAACCACTGGAGCATCGGCAATGATCGTCAAGTTCGGCCGGTTGCGCGCGCTGTTGAGATAAGCCACCACCGTCGATTGGCGTTTACCGTCTTTGATGTTGTAGGGCGACGAGCACACACCGTAGGGTTCGGGAACATTCAGGTCCGGACACTTCGGTAGTCCCATCAAAAGGGCGCTGTCGATAAACGCCCGCGCCGGCGGTGAAACTTCCATGTCGAGGGTGAAATGGCGCTTGACATAAAGCGGTCCGTTGTTGCCGTGAATCGGGCTGTCGGGAAAATCTTGATCGGACTCGATTCGCTTCATCACCGGCAAACACTTTTCGTAGGACCAATCCGGGTTGCCGAGCTTCACCCAGATATCCAAGTCGGCTTTCATCGGGCGCAGCACCGACATCACGTTGACGGACGAGCCGCCGCCCATAATTTTGCCGGAAAGCGCGTAGTAAGTGCTGCCGTCAAGATGCCTTTCACTGGGATACATTCTTAAAAAGTCAGACTCCAACAACAGGCGCGTCTGCTTCGACGCATCGGCGACAAGCTCAGGCAGCGGCCACGGATCGGGCCCCGCTTCGAGCAACAGGACTTTTCTCTTGGGATCTTCCGACAACCGCGTCGCCGCCACGCTGCCCGCCGAGCCCCCGCCGACAATGATCACGTCATACTTGTCCGCCATGGAGTCTCCTTGCCTCAGTATTGTCCTGGACGGCACCGGTCCCAAGTTTCATGTAACTG
>JAHKKJ010000334.1 GCA_020027655.1 Deltaproteobacteria bacterium
GCTCCGTAGATGTGGTGCATCAACTGAAGATTTCAAACGAAGACAAACAAAAGATCCTCGGTCACACCGCCGCCTAGCTGCTGGGTCTTAGCGGATAACCCCTTCCGCAATCACCGGCGCATCGAAAACCGCGTTCAGAGCATCTAAACGGACAGGAAGGATGAATTTGCGATGGCCAAGCAGCTAAACCCGGGTGATCTGTTTCCGGACTACACGGTCCAACTGACAGACGGCAGGACAGTTAATATCCCACAAGAGTTGAGAGGCGAATACGCGGTTATCATTTTCTATCGTGGTATCTGGTGACCCTACTGCGTTCGGCAGTTGGCCGATTACCAAGCTCACATCGACCAATTCAAAGAAGAGAACGTTGACGTCATTGCCCTCTCAGTGGACCCTTTGGATAAAGCCAAAGAAATGGCCGAACGAGTCAAAGCTACGTTTCCCATTGGCTATGGCTTAGAGGTGCCACGCGATGCCGACAAGGTGGGCGCCTATTGGGAAGAGCGGCGAAAGATCATTCACGCGACCAATTTTATCATCGACGCGGATAAGAAAGTCACCCAGGCCTGCTTTGCCACGGGCCCCATCGGCCGCATCGTCGCCGAAGACGCTCTGCGTTCTGTACAAGGAGCCAAGAAAAGGAAGACTCAGGCAAGTTAATAGCCGGCACCGACAACTTCGCCGATAACTCGAACTGCCTGCTCGCAATCGGCCCGGCCGACGTCTCGGTGGGTCACCACCCGGATGCGGGTCGCATCCACAGCGCCACTCAGGACTTCTCGCTGATCGAGTTTTTTTACCAGTTGCGGTGCAGCAAGTCTCGTCCGGCCAACGTCGAATATGACGATATTCGTCTGAACTTTTGCCGGATCGATTTGAATGCCCGGAATCCTCGCGAGTCCTTGCGCCAAGATCTGGGCGTTCTCGTGATCCCTAGGGAGTAATTTTGGCCCTTCTTCCAGAGCCACTAACCCCGCGCCGGCCAGCACACCGACCTGCCGCATGCCGCCGCCGAGCATCTTGCGAATAGCCCGGCAGCGCTCGATAAAATCTCTCGAACCGACGATCATCGAGCCAACGGGCGCGCCCAACCCTTTGCTGAGACAGAACTGCACCGAATCAAACTTCTTCGTGATCGCGGCGACATCCTGCCGGAGATAAACCGCGGCATTGAAGATTCGCGCGCCGTCCAGATGTACGGGAATTCCAACTTCATGAGCGCGGTCACAAATTTCTTCCGCGACGTCAGTCGGATAAACTGTACCGCCCGCCATGTTGTGGGTGTTTTCCAATGAAATCAGAGCCGTTTGCGGGCGGTAGTAAACTTTTTCTCGAATTGCCGGCGCGATTTTGTCCCAAGTGAGAATCCCATCCGCCGCAGCAACCAACCGAGGTAAGACTCCGCCAAGAGCAGTCATCGAAGCCATTTCGTAGTTGTAAATATGTCCGGCGGCCTCGCAGATAACCTCCTGGCCTCGAAAAGTCTGCGCCATGATGCAGGTCAGATTGCCCATACTGCCGGATGGCACGAACAACCCGGCCTCACGGCCAAAGATTTCTGCGGCGCGCGATTGCAGCCGGTTGACGGTCGGATCTTCCAGATAGACGTCGTCGCCTACTTCAGCCTCGGCCATGGCTTGCCGCATAGCCGGCGACGGCTTGGTCACAGTGTCGCTGCGGAGATCGATAATTTTGTCACTCATATTAATTTCGCCTACTCGAACCGCCCTTCGATTTCTTGAATCGTTTCTCTTGGAAGCGAGGGCCTCACAAAAGCATGGTAGATACAGTCGTTTTGCAACCACATGATGTCCGCTCGCTGTTTCACCGCGTCGCGCATCTCATTTTGTAGATGTTCTTCCATGCAGTGTTGCTTGATGACATCGACGACCATATTGCCATGTCCTTCGTCGTGATATTCGTGGGCGCGAAAAAAATCTAAACAACCAGAGGGTACCCAGGGGTAATATTTCTCCAGTGCTTCCCTTTCCTCTTTCATGCGTTTAGGTCCGCCTCCCTCAAAGACCAGACCAGTACCGATGGCGACGGCCCAGTGGCTTTGCTGCACCAGGGAAACATACATTTCCAGCGCCGCCCGAATCCCCGGCAGCGGCTCATAGTTGAGGATTTCGTCTCGCTGTATTCCTATGCCGACGGCAAACTGCACCCAGAGATCACGATGGCTGGGATATTTGCCGCCGAATAGATCCTCTCCTTCTTCTTCCACCATGTTTTCGAGAAGCATTCTGCGCAGTTCTGGAACCGGGCACTTTTGATAACGAATACCGAAGAAGCGATGGATGTTGCGAAATTCATGAAACTGATTCTTGGCCCACCATTGAAGCTGTTCTCTCGTCAGTCGACCAGTGAGGAGAAGCTGCCGGATTGGATGAGGCCGGGGGTGTCGCTGCTGCAAAGCATTTTGAAGATCGGCAATCAAATCCTCTGGAGCAAGTATCTGCGACATAAGGTTCTCCGTCTAAAATGATCACTCTGATAGCAAAACCATCATATCCAACTTCTTTGTCCATGACCAGCCAAGGATTGGCTTGCATGTTGTCTTTTGGCGTCGCCTTTACTAGCATACGATTCGTGGTTTCCCTAGCCCTACGTGAGCTCACGAAACGATTTGGTTCCGTAGTCGCGGTCGATCATGCCAACCTCACGGTCAATAGCGGCGAATTCCTGGTCATCGTTGGCGAGAGCGGCTGCGGCAAGACGACAACCTTGAGACTCATCGCCGGCTTGGAAACTCCGGAAAGCGGCACGATTTTCATCGGTGGTGTTCCGGTCAACGATGTTCCCGTGGGCAAGCGAGGAGTTCAGATGATATTTCAGAGCTATGCCCTTTGGCCACACATGAAAGTCTTCGACGAACAACGTTACACCAACCTGACCTTGCCACTAAAGATACGTAAATGGTCTCGTGAAAAAATCGGCGAATTTCTGCGGCCACTAGCGCAAAAGCTAGGCATTGAAGAGAGTTTTTTTCAGCGGCGCCCGACGGAACTTTCCGGTGGTCAGCAACAGCGGGTTGCTCTGGGCCGGGCCATGGCTACTTCGCCTCGGATCCTGCTTATGGATGAACCCCTGAGCAACATTGATCCGCCGAATCGTCTCAAGATGCGGGGTGAAATCATGAAATTTCACAAGGAGAATCGTCTCACGACCGTCTACGTTACGCATAATTTGGCTGATGGAGTAGCGCTAGCGGACCGCATCGCCGTCATGAGAGAGGGTCGCTTTGAGCAGGTAGACACGCCCGAGAACCTCATGCGGCAACCGGCGACTAGTTACATCGCTGATTTCTTCAAAGCCGAGCAGATAAGACACCGCAGCGCCTTCGCCTAGAACAGATGATGAGTCGTTTGCACGCCATCGTTATATCTTTATTTCTCTGTTGGTCAGTGAGCGCGTCTTCCACCGCTGCCTCTTGCCGCGACCCCGATGTCGCCAGAAGTTTCTCGAACCTGGCCTATGCCGCCGCGCCCGACGCGACCATCGAATACTTTGGCCACAATTTTTTCCAGATTACCTCCAGCAAGGGAACCAAGATCATCACCGATCCCTTGGCGCCTGGAATGCACGCAACGCCGGTGGTGACACCACACGTCGTCACGGTGGGTCGAGAGCATCCGAACCACAACTACGTGGAGCTCGCGCGGGGAAACCCTATTATCATACGCGGGCTCGCCAACTACGGAGCGGAATGGAATAAAGTAAGCACGTCCGTCCGCGACGTGCTTATCTACAATATTCCGGTCTATCAGCAGGCCTTCGGCACCGCCCTCAAGGGCGCCGCTTTCGTTTTCGATCTGGGACCGCTCTGTATCGCTCATCTCGGAGACCTGAGCCATCCACTGACGCCGGAACAAATCAAAGCTTTCGGCAAAGTCGACGTGGCGATGATTCCCATCGGCGGCACTTTTACTATGCCCCCCGATACCGCCCGCGAAGTCCTGGGGCAATTGAAACCAAAGATCGCCATCCCCATGCACTACCGAGAAGATATGTCGTTGCTAGGCATGTTTCTGAAAGGATTTCCCAACCGGCGTTTGTCGAACAACACGCTAGTCGTCAGCAAAATGGCTTTGCCCGCCCAGACGGAAATCGTCGTCCTGACGCCGTATGGCGGCGGTTACGGCCGTGCCGACTGATTTCACGCCACCTAGATTTTGAAGGCTTCGAGGGTTTCGCGCGCGAACAGTTCGTCGAGATTGAGTTTTTGTTTGGTCAGGCCCTGCTCGTGAAGGTAAGAGTGCAACGTTTCCAGATTGGCGCGGTTCGGCGCCAGCCCATACGGCCAGTAGTCGTCCGTCATTAACTCGCGGGTCTCCTCATATTCCGCGGCAGTCCAGGGAAGACTGACGCGCAACACATTGGTATCGTAAAGCTCTCTCATGCACAGATCTTTTGCCTCGCAAAACGCCTTGTAAAGGGTCTGTGCCACCCATGGATGGGCGTTATAGACAGCCCGGCGAATAACCATCACGTGCATGATCGGGAAGAGACCGGTTTTCTTGAAATACTCCATCTCGGCCTGCTTGTAATTGGGAAACAGTCGGCGCACGCGCCGCGAACCGTCGATAAAGCAGGTAGGCATGCGCGGCGACATCATCGCATCGATCTCGCCACTTTCGATCATGGCGTTTAGCGTCGTGTCTGGCCGGCTCTCCATTCTGACCCCCGCCGGCATTTCAAAGTCCACGCGATCTTTCCGGCCCGGATGTTCTTCACCCGCTTGAACCCAATGAATTTCTTCCGGCGAGACCCCGTATTCGTGCTGAAAGAAACCGCGCAGCCATACGGCGGCAGTCATACTATACTCCGGCACACCCATGCGCTTGCCCCGTAAATCCTCCGGGCGCTCGATACCCGAAGCCGTATTCACAAAAATGCAGCGGTGGCGAAACGTTCGCGAGGGAAACACCGGGATCGCGATGAACGGCCGGCGGCCCCGCGCTGCCGCGGTCAAAAAAGCCCCCATGGAAAGCTCCGACGCGTCGAACTCTTCGTACTTCATCATGCGCCAGAAAATTTCTTCCACCGAGAGCACGAGATAATTGAGATCGATGCCCTCGGGCTTGATGAT
>JAHKKJ010000873.1 GCA_020027655.1 Deltaproteobacteria bacterium
TACCGGCGCGTCGCATATTTCGTGGACAGAATCATGAAGGGAGCCAAGCCTGCCGACTTGCCTGTGGAGCAGCCGACGAAGTTCGAGCTGGTGATTAATTTCAAGACGGCAAAAGAGATCGGTCTCACCATTCCGCAGTCACTGCTCTATCGAGCGGATAAGGTGATCAGATGACAGCTGGCGGAAGGCAGCAGAAATTAATTCTGGATT
This sequence comes from Deltaproteobacteria bacterium, assembly GCA_020027655.1. Classification (GTDB taxonomy): domain Bacteria; phylum Desulfobacterota; class Binatia; order UBA9968; family UBA9968; genus DAIRFP01. The sequence goes on from JAHKKJ010000873.1 coordinate 211, forward strand.
GCCAATTTTGATTGGTGAACGGAGAGGACAATGAGTAAAAAAATCCTTGCCATCGGGTTCGCCACCGTGATTCTGACGCCTCCGCTTCTTGTCGAAGCACAGCAGCAGAAGGTATATCGCGCGGGGGTTCTCATGATCGGAAGTTCAGATATTCCTGTGATGAAGGGTCTGCGCGACGGTTTGAAGGAGGCCGGATATGTCGAGGGAAAAAACCTTATCCTGGATGTCCCAGTGAAGGAAACCATCGACGAACTCCGTCCGATTGCTAAGGCTTACATAGAAAAGAAATTCGATGTCATTGTAGCGATGGGCGCCACAGCACCACTCATCGCCAGGGAATTGACACAAGAAATCCCCATTGTGTTCCTCGGCGCTTCAGACCCTATAGGATCAGGACTTGTGAAATCGGTGGCACGTCCTGAGGCAAATGTTACAGGCGTTGCCAGGGCGACGGATGTTGAAATGCAGGGTAAGCGCCTAGAGGTTTTTAAGGAAGCGGTGCCAACTTTACGGCGCGTGGCCGTATTGTATAACGCGCGAGGCGAAAATCCAGGCCATGCTAAGAGCCTCGCGTTAGTCCAGAAGGTTGCCCCAGCGCTAGGGCTCAAACTGATCGAAAAGCCCATTAAGTCCACTGCGGATATTGAGCGGGCGCTTGCCTCGGTCTCTAAGGACAGTACGGATGGTCTCTTCGTTATCTGCTCCAGCTTATTTAGGGAGCCCATTAAGAAGATCGCTGCTGTCGCAATGCAGAAGAGACTCGCCTTGACAGGTTGTGGCGTTTCGGACGTAACTGAGCAAGGGATTCTGCTGTCCTATGGGGCAAATACATACCGCATCGGCCATCGAGGCGCGTGGTATGTGGACCGAATTCTCAAGGGCACAAAGCCACAGGATTTACCAGTTGAAGCTCCAACTTATTTCGAGCTTGTCATCAACCTGAAAACGGCGAAGCAGATCGGGCTGACGATTCCTCCTAATGTTTTGGCTAGAGCCGACAAAGTAATCCGATGATCGAACAATCAAAAATCCAAAATCTAAAATCGGTGGGGCTTTTTGCAATCGTCGTCGCGCTCACGGTGTGCGGGGCGAGGGCCGAGGCGCAGGAGACAGGGAAACTCCCTCGCATAGGTCTGCTGGATAATAGCACTGCTTCCGGTAGCGCGGTCCGCCTGGAGGCGTTTTGGCAGGAGCTGCGCAAGCTCGGATGGATTGAGGGAAAGAGTATCTCCATCGAGTACCGATTTGCCGAGCAAAAGCCTGAGCGCCTGCCTGAGCTTGCGGCAGACTTGGTTCGTCTAAAGGTTGATCTAATCGTGGTCTCAGCGACGCCACCGGCGTTAGCGGCCAAGAGTGCCACCGCTACCATCCCCATCGTGATGACGGCCTCTGTGGACCCCGTGGGTGTAGGTTTGGTTGCCAGTCTGGCGCGGCCGGGAGGCAATGTCACCGGGCTTTCGACTTTGGCAACCGAGTTAAACACCAAGAGCCTAGAGATACTCAAGGACGCAATCCCCAGACTCTCACGAGTCGGACTTCTGCGGTGGCCGGGAACCAGCATAACATCAGACCTCCAACTGAAAGAGCTAAGAGCTGCGGCTCTGGCATTGAAGCTCAAATTGGAGGAGATCGAGACTCAACCCGACCCCAAAGGTTTAGCGAGCGCCTTTCAAACCGCAAAGCAGAAGCAGGTCAACGCGATTATGACGACCCCCGATAGCCGCTTTTTCGATGAAAGAAAGCGGATCGTCGAGCTTGCCGGCAAATACCGGTTGCCGGCTATTTACCCACAGAAGGAGTTTGTGGAAGCCGGTGGTCTCATGTCCTACGGGCCGGACGGCACTGACCTCCATCGGCGCGCGGCTGTTTACGTAAACCAGCTGATTTACCGGTGGAGCAGGCAACGAAGTTTGAATTCATCATAAACCTTAAGGCGGCAAGGCAGATCGGCCTGACAATTCCGCCGAACGTGCTAGTGCGGGCGGACAAGGTCATAAGGTGACATTTTAGATTTTCGATTGCCGATTTTAGATTAGGGGAAAAATCACATGAGCAATTCTTTGATTCGTTGTTTGTTGAGATTTTTTCTTCCTCTCCCTTTGGGCCTTCGGAGGGAGAGGATAGAGGTGAGGGTCCTTGATGTTGTGGACATTTCCCTCACCCTTGCCCTCTCCCAAAGGAGAGGGTGAGAAATAAAAAATGGGTGCAGGATTCGGAGATTGCACCGCGGAGACGCGAAGGGCGCGGAGTAAGCGAGTTCTTAATTAAAAATTTCTCCGAACTGTGTGCCTCTGTGGTGAATACTGAAAGAGAATTTCTTCAAGATCAAAGATGGACTGGGGATAAGGGGACAGGCTAGGACAGGCTACTTTTTTGGGGTTCGGTATCGGACCCCCTCGCCCTAGCCCGCTCCCCCACGAGATCGTGGCGAAAGGGAGGATACTTGTTGTAGGGTTGGAGCTGTGACTCGACAGGCGAGGTTAAAATGACAATGGGAAAATTATTCGCGATGACGCTGGCGCTTTTGTTAAGTCATCCGATCGGTTTGCGGGCCGCAGAGTGGCAAACCGAATGGGAGCGAACCGTCGCGGCAGCAAAGAAGGAAGGGACGGTAGTTTTTGCTACGGCTGCCAATGCTGAATTACGAAAGCAGCTCGAGCCCGCGCTGAGGAAGAAGTTCGGTATTACTTTGGAGTATGTTCCCGGCCGGGCGGCGGAGCAGACGGCCAAGATCCTTCAGGAATACAAAGCGGGCGTTCGTTCCTACGACGTGTTTGCCTATGGCGGTTGTGGGGGTGTCGGTCTTATTGGGCAGGATGTTATCGAGCCCCTGGAGCCGATAATGATACTGCCGGAAGTGAAGGAGCCAAAGAACTGGTGGGGCGGGCTGATTTGGGCCGACAATATCAGCACGCACAAGTACTTTTTCTCCTTCACCGCGAATTCCGGAAGCGCGAACCGCTGGTATAACTCCGACTTATACAATGGCGATGAGTTTCGTTCCTATGACGATCTGCTGAATCCGAAACTGAGAGGAAAGGTCGGGCTTCTCGATCCACAGTATCCTGGAGCTGGCCAGGGATCTTGGACGTTTCTTTGGGCCACCAAAGCCGAAGATTTTCTCAAACAACTGGTCAAGCAAGATCTCTTTGTCACCGCCAACGCACGGCAAATGGCCGAAGCTCTAGCCAAGGGTAAGATCGCCATCTGTATCGGCTGCAGCCGTCACAATGTAGCGCCGTTTATCAAAGCCGGGTTGCCTGTGAAGATTCTGCCTATCGCCAAGGAAGGGGATGAAGCGACGGGTGGTTATGCCGTCGGCGTCTTGAAAAATCCGCCGCATCCCAATGCGGCAAAGGTTTTCGTCAACTGGCTGCTCAGCAAAGAAGGACAAGAGTTTTGGGGGCAAGCGATGGTCGACGCGACGCGGCGCCTCGATGTCGACACCAAGTGGCTCGCTAAACATGACGTCGTCGCGGCGAAAGATGATATGACGGTGG
>JAHKKJ010000335.1 GCA_020027655.1 Deltaproteobacteria bacterium
GCACCGCTACCATACTGAGGCCCCAAAGCATGACCACGAAAAGCTCCGGCGAGCCCATCAGGTAGATTAAAGGCCTAGCCGCAGGAATCGCCAAAGCCAGAGTAAAGGTTCCGATCAGACATCCCATTCCCCCAGCCATGAAAGACGCCCCGAGAGCACGCCGTCCTTCGCCGCGTTTGCCCATCGGGTAACCGTCCAGCACAGTGGCCTGGGAGCCGGAGCCTCCAGGGATACCAAAGAGGATCGGCAGGTAAGCCGCACAAATGGCGCTCACGGAGCTGGCGCCAATCAAGAGAGCGATCCCAGTTATGGGCTCCCACTTGATGACTATAGGCAGTGCAATGGCATAGACGAGCGGCATGCCCAGGCCTTGAGGCGCTACCGCCGTGAACGTGCCGATGCTGACGCCAATCATCATAGCCAGGAACACCTTGAGCTGAAGTAGACTTAAGAAACCCTTAGCGGCTGCATCGAACAGTGAGATCTCCATATCAATCCTCGTTGCTATTGTGATGGCAGAGGCCCCGGGCCGACCATCTTCTTGTAAAGCTCGATGATCTCCGAATCCGGTCGAAGCGCTCCGATCGCCTTTTCTATCTCATCGGCGGTTACCGGCGCCAGATCATCGCCGACGAGTTTTTTGTACTCCGTTTGGTAAGCGGGATCGTTAAAAGTCTTGCGCACCGCTTCTTTGAGGATATCAGCGCGCTCCTTGGGTGTGCCCGGCGGTAAGATATAAGGTCCGCCCGTGACTCGGGAGGCGCGAAACATTTCGATCACGCCGCGGGCTCTTTCAGACCGAGCGAAGCTCGCGATCTCGGGAAGGTAGGAAAAGCGCGGATGCTTTTTTCCTGCCGGTGCCTCTAGAATCCCGTGAAGGTCCATCAGTCCCTTTTCGACGAATTCAGGAGTGCGCCGGACGAGCGTCTCCGCGAGGTTGGGTCTGGCATCGAGCTCACCGCGCACCAAAGCGCCGTCGAGTTCAACGCCAGAATAGCCGGTGACGAATCTTGCGTCTTTGAGGCCAAGGGCGTAAGCGAAAAGCCTGCCGACCACGTAGATCGTATGACCGACGGCCTGAGCGCCGATCCTTACGCCGCTCGCAGCCCGAAGCTTATCCAGGTCGCTCAGGCCAGCCTCCTTTCTGCTATGAAAAATATAGTGGGCGACGCCATCGGGCGCGCCGAGATAGATGAACTTGCCGATGTCATAGTCGACCCCTGGCTCCTTTAGCACGGCTAATATTAAAAAACCGCTGACCGGCGTCGCCATGGTGAGACCATCCGGCCGGGCTACCCTGTACATAAAGTTCGCGGCTTTCCGTCCTCCCGCGCCGGGCATGTATTCTGTGATGATCGTCGGCTCGCCAGGGATATGTTTCTTAAGAAAGTGTGTCAGCGCCCTGGTCCGCATGTCTAAAGTCCCGCCTGGCTCAGTGCCAGCGATCATCGTAATGGTTTTGCCCTCGTAGAAGGATTGCCCAATAGCAGCTTCGGCGACAAAAATCAAAAGCAAAATAGCAGCGCTTACAATGGTAATCATAAGTTCACGTCACTAGGCCGGACCATCTTTGGTCAAAGTACCGCAGGATGCGCATGTCTTTCGCTAGCGCGGCGGCAGCGAGCCAGCGCCGGATAATTTTTTAAGCAGTTCTTGGATCTCTGCATCCCGCGGCATCTCCCTGATCACCCGGGAGAGTTCTGCTGCGCTCAGAGGTGAAGGATCGTCGTCGACCAGTTTCCTGAAGTATTTTGGGAACTCTGGATCTTTAAAGGTCCGGCGCATCGCCTCTTCAAGAATCTCAACCCGGTCTTTGGGTGTTCCCGGCGGTAAGATATAAGGCGAGCCGACGCCGCGGAAAGCCCGTGAAACAGCCAACAGCTTTTTTTCCCTTTCGCTCTTGGCGAAACTTTCGATCTCTGGAAGGTGGCTAAGACGGGGATGTGGTAACCCTTTCGGGATCTCCATAATCGCGTGAAAGTTCATTATTTTTTTGTCTAACCACTCCGGATTACGGCGCAACACCGATACCGCCGCGTTGGCTCTAGCATCGAGCTCGCCATTCACCAGAGCTACGTCCACTTCGGGGGCCGTGTAACCCACGATGAACTTCGGTTCTTTCATGTCCAAGAAGTACGCAAAGAGCCGCCCTGCGACGTACGAAGTATGACCGACGGTTTGCCCCCCAATCCTAATACCAGGCTTTGCCTTGAGTTTCTCCAAGTTATCTAGTCCGAGTTCCCTTCGCGTGTAGATGACCGAGTGATTTTCATGCTCTGGCGTACCGAGATAAATGAACTTGTCGACATCATAAGAGACGCCTTGTTCGCGCATGATGCCCAAACCCACGATCGCGCCGCTGGCCGCGCCTATGGTGAGCCCATCGGGGCGGACCGAATGATAGACGTGATTTGCCCCTTTCCGACCGCCTCCGCCGTCCATGTACTCAAGCACGACCGTTGGATTTCCCGGGATATGTTTTCGCAGGAAGGGAACCATGGCTTTTATGCGAAGATCTCCGCTTCCTCCGGGAGCCGTGGTCGCGATTAGGGTGACCGTTTTGCCTTCGTAAAAATTAGCTTGGGAGTACACATGAGTCGGTAAAAACCCGACAGAAACGAATAAGGCGGTTAGAAGCACCGCTGCTGATAAAAATCTGCATTTGCAATCCTTCATGATCGCCCTCCGTAGATCTTTCCTTTAGCGCGGCGGGAGCGGCTGCGGCCCGGCAAGCCGGTTAAAAAGCGCGATGGTCTCGGCGTCCCGCGGCAGTTCCCGAATGGCTTTTTGATTTTCTTCGGGCAGAAGCGGGGTGGGCTCCTCGCTGACGAGCTTGAGGTGCTCTTTGTAAAACTCGGGGTCCTTGAGGCTCTTGGTCATCGCCTGTTTGAGGATTTCGATCCGGTCCGCGGGCGTTCGTGGGGAAGCGAAAAACGGCGAACCCGTAAGCCGCAAATTACGAAACATCGCCAGCACTTTTCGCTCTTTCTCGGACTTAGCGAAAGTTTCAATCTCGGGCAGGTGACCAAAGCGGGGATATTTGTTTCCCCTCGGAACTTCCATCAAGGCGTGTAGATCAATTTTGTTCGCCGATATCCATTCGGGATTGCGCACGAGATGATCGTCGGTGGTACCCAAAGCGTCGAGCTCCCCGGACATGAAAGCAACATCGCGCTCAGGGGTCGAATAGCCGGTGACAAACTTGGGATCTTTGAGAGGCAGAACCCAAGCAAAGAGCCTGCCGATATTATAGATAGTGTGGCCGACGGATTGCGCGCCAACGCGCACGCCTGGGGCTGAGCGGAGCTTCTCCAGCGTCGTCAGACCGGTTTCCCTTCGGGTCAAGAAAAAATAATGAGTGGAACTATAGGTCGACCCGAGAAAAATTAGCTTATCGATGTCGTACTGCACTCCGGTTTCGCCGAGAACCGCGCTCGACACCATACCGCTGCCGGCGTTTCCGATGGTCAATCCATCGGGCGCCGCCGATCCATAAATATAGTTGCCGGCCTTGCGGCCGCCTCCTCCCGGCATGAACTCATGAACGATGGTGGGATTTCCGGGGATGTATTTCTGCAGAAACGGCACCAGCGCTTTTACCCGCAGGTCTCCTGAGCCGCCGGCGTCGCGCCCGTGCACGATTCTAAGCGTTTTTCCCCGATAAAAATCGGACTGCGAATAGAGGAAGTCAGGGAGCAAGACCAGCTGAGTTAAAAGCGCACAGCATAGAATCCGCGTCATGATTTTTATTGCCATGGCTGAGTCTCCTTCTTACTTACCGCGGCGGCAGCGGCCCCGCGCCGGCAATTTTCTTGTATAGCTCGATGATCTCGGGCTCGCGGGGGATGTCCCTGATCGCCTTTTCATGGTCTTCGGGGAGGAGCGGCGACGCCTCGTCACCGGTGAGCTTTTTATATTCGCGCAGAAATTCCGGGTCCTTATAAGTTTTGCGAAATGCCTCCTGGAGAACGGCGACGCGATCCTTGGGGGTTCCGGGCGGAACGACGGAGGGACCACCGGCCACTCTGAAAGCGCGCGACAAAATGATCACCTTGCGATCTCTATCCGACCGGGCAAAGCTCTCCAGCTCGGGGAGTTGCTTGAACTGGGGATGTTTGTCGCCCTTGGGAATTTCAAGGATCGCGTGAAAGTCCACCAAGCCGCCTTCGATCCAGTCCGGGTTTCGCTGCGCCACCGAATCAGCCGCGGTGGCCCGAGCATCAACTTCACCCCGTATCAACGCCTGGTCGATCTCAGGGCCCCCATAGCCGGCGATGAATTTGGGGTCCTTGAGACCGAGAATGTAGGCGAAGAGGCGGCCTTCATTGTAGGTAGAGAAACCCACGGATTGGCCGCCGATCCTGACTCCGGAAGCGGCGGTGAGTTTCTCTATACTGCTCAAGCCGGCCTGCCTCCTGGTTAAAAAAATCGGATGGTACGAGCTGTAGGGCGACCCCAGATAGAAAAACTTATCGAGATCGTAAAGAACTCCCGATTCTCCGAGCACCGAAGCAGCAACCATGCCGAGCCCGGGGTTGCCGATCATCAAGCCGTCAGGGCGAGCAGAGCGGTAGACGTGATTTGCGGCCTTTCGGCCTCCGCCGCCGGGCATATATTCACTGACAATATTCGGGTTCCCCGGAATATATTTCTGCAAGAAGGGAATCATGGCCCTCACTCGCATATCTCCTGTGCCGCCGGGGTCCCGACCCTGGATGATGGTGATGGTTTTTCCCTTGTAAAAATCCGCTTGCGAAAAAACCCGGTCGGGCAAAATGATCAGATGGGCAAAGAGTGCAATCCAAAATGCCACCATCAAACATTTTGTTCTCACAGCTCACTCCTCCTTTTGGGATGGTATGACACCTTCAGCGCGGCGGCAGAGGCTCTGCGCCCACGAGCTTTTTGAACAGGGCGATCGCTTCCGGATCCCGCGGGATTTCTCTGATTGCCTTTTCATGATTTTCGGGCAGAAGCGGCGTCGGCTCGTCGGCGGTAAGTTTTTTATACTCACGGAAGAACTCGGGATCTCTATAGGTTTTTCGAAAGGCCTCTTGAAGAATCTCTACGCGGTCTTTGGGCGTTCCGGGAGGA
>JAHKKJ010000036.1 GCA_020027655.1 Deltaproteobacteria bacterium
CTTTCGCCAGTCGCCTTACCTCTATATTGCCGTCGCGCTGGCGATGTTTGGAACGGTTTATCTGGGAATTATTCCGGCCCGGGCCCTTGAGTGGAGCCGTGTTTCTTTTTTCTCCCTCGACTAATTGGCCCGGTTGAAGAAACCGATGGCAACCGGAACCTCTGCAGTCCCCGCCACTAGCTCCTCGAACTTACCCGTTTTGACAAAGAGCTGAGCGGAGCCGCCGCCGTCGAGATTCAACAAATCCGTGACCTGGATTTGCCACGGCGCGGCTGAGAAGATTTCTTGCAGTTCCGGCCAGTGAAGCCCGCCAAGCAAACTATCAGCCACCGCTATAACCAATCGCTGCTCCTGATCGATACCGATCAAGGCGCGCCGGCTGGCTCGGGTCGGTATCCCCGTTACTGTCTGCAGGGTTCCATGGAGGAGGAGCAAAGGGCCGGATTGAAGCCCCTCGTCCGCCTGCTCGGGAAGAAAATCGTCGCGCTGCGAAATCAATGGCTGCTGATCCTTGATGCTGAAGACTCCGGTATAAAGAGAATTCTTGGCAATTCGCGCATTGATTGCTTGGCTGGCTATTTTGAGGAACGCAAGGGGCTTTCCGTCGGTGTCGAAATAGCTGCCGTTGATCGTTGCTAGGGCGCCGCTTTTTTCGGCGAACGTTTTGGCATTGGCGCTTTTAAGTTGAAATTGAGCGCTGCGCAGGACCCGAGGAACAACCAACCGAGTATCGAAACGAAGAAGCTTCAGGTCGATGGAGTGACTGGGTTCGGAGCGTTCGAGAACCATTTTGCGAAATTCAACGCCTTTCTGAATAACCTTCCAACTTCCGGCCTCGATCACGGAGAGGGCGGGATTATTTTTCAATTTCGTCGCTGGCGCCTGAGATGAAACCGAGATGGCAGATGACGAGAACAGGATCAAAAGCACGATGGTTGTCGCGAGTCGAGCCATGACTTCCAATAGAATAAAGATAACAGAACGATCACAAAAAAAAAGCCACACAGGGATTTCAAATGCGAGCGCAGACGCCAAACGAGTTGCGCGCCCGTGTCCTTTCCTGCTAACTAAATTCAATTAGACGACAGACAGAAGGAGGCAACTAATGAACCATTTACAACGTTGGATGATAATCCCTGGGCTGGCATTGGCTATTTGGTCGTGCGGCGATAAGAAAGATTCGGCGGATCGAAATCTGGAAGCACAGAAGGCCATCCAGGAAGGGATGCAGAAGGAAAAGCAGATGTACGAGGGAATGCAAAAGGGGGCAGAGAACCTCGAAAAGAAGATGCAAGAACAGAAGGAAGAGCCCAAGAAGTAAAAATTATTTTTTCGGCAAACGGTTTGAACGGCTGGAACGATTTGAACTATTGGAACGTCCATTCCCTGACGAAGTCAGAAGATAGGCTTGATTGCAAAAACCACGCGATCCATGCGGGGCGGGGAGTCGCGCAGTGTGAGGATGTGCCGGCGAAGTTTGTTATCCGTTACCTGGGTTGCCTTACCGGAAAATCGTTCGCCCTGGTGTTTTAGTTCGACGGCGGGATTCTTGAGCATGTTCTGGCACCAGTGCTTTCCCTCCACTTTGCTCGATGACGCATAAAAGCGTCCCTGATAATAGATGAAGTGAAGTTCGACCGTCCGCCGCTCGCCGGTTTTACGTCCGATGGTGGTCAAGTCCGCGACAATGCTTGATCCATCTTGAAGTTTCATGGAGCCGACTATACGGCGCGACCGGGTAGGAGACAAGCTGCGGCGCTTTCCCTGACAGGCCGCGATCGGAGAGGTTTGCGCCTCGGTCACTCTTCCACAAATAACTCAGGTTAGCGATCATTCTAGGCCGGCATTAATTGCTGGAAGCGGTGATCTGTGGTAAACTTTTTAGCGCTAGAAAGTTGGCTGTAGTCGAAGAAAATCATCGGAATTACAAACCCTTATGAATCAATTATCGCATTTAGTGACCGGTACAATCGCCTATTTGTCAATGGACGTGGCAATCGACTCCGATATCCCAACCTATAGCGGTGGATTAGGTATATTAGCTGGCGACATGCTGCGCTCAGCGGCAGATCTTAGGGTGCCAATGGTGGCTGTTACCCTGCTTCACCGCAAGGGGTACTTCGACCAGAGGCTTGATGCGCGAGGCAATCAGTTAGAAAGCCCATCCAAATGGTCGCCGGAAAATCGTCTTGAGCCTTTGCCGCAGCGTGTATCGATAGGAATCGAAGGACGAAAGGTCAGCGTCCGCGCCTGGAGGTATCCCTTTCGCGGTATCACCGGACATGCAGTACCGCTATTGCTTCTCGACACAGATTTGGATGACAACGATCCCCGAGATCGCATTCTCACCGATCATCTTTATGGCGGCGATGAACATTATCGTTTGTGTCAGGAGGCGATTCTAGGGTTTGGCGGTTTGGCGCTGCTCCGCGCGCTTGGATATTCAAACGTGCGCGTCTTCCACATGAATGAGGGACACTCGGCGTTCATCACGGTTGCGCTTTTGGAGGAGCGGGCAGGCGCGCATCTAAAGCAGGGTGTGTCAGACGCAGAGATAGAAGCGGTGCGGCAGCAATGCGTTTTTACAACCCACACGCCGGTTCCGGCCGGCCACGACCGTTTTCATGCCAACTTGATTCGCCAGGTGCTGGGCGAGCGATGTGCGGCGGTTCTCGGTCAGCTGGGGGTGATGAACGGTGACCTCAACATGACTGAACTGGCGCTTCGGCTCTCACGCTATGCGAATGGGGTGTCGTTGCGTCATGGAGAGGTTTCGCGCCGCATGTTCCCGGAATACGACATCGCCGCAATTACCAATGGCGTGCACGCCGTCGCCTGGACCTCGGCGCCGTTTTGCGCGCTGTATGATCGCGTGATACCGGAATGGCGGCGCGATAACTGCCACTTCCGGTACGCCATTGGAATCCCGCTGCACGAAATACGGCAAGCCCATGCGCAGGCGAAGAAAGAGCTGTTCCAGCAAGTGCGCTGGCTCACAGGTATTCAGCTCGATGAGTCGATTTTTACTCTTGGTTTTGCCCGGCGCGCCACGGCCTACAAACGAGCTGATTTGCTCTTCACGGAGGTGGATCGGTTAAAACAGATAGCGCGCCGTGTGGGCCCGTTGCAGCTGATCTACGCCGGCAAGGCCCACCCACGAGACGAAGGCGGCAAAGCGATTATTCGCCGGATCTTCGAAGCAGCGGCTGCCTTGGCGGACGACGTTCGTGTCGTTTACCTGGAAAATTACGATATGGCATTGGGAAAGCTCATTTGTTCCGGGGTCGACGTCTGGCTTAATACGCCGCTTAGACCGCAGGAAGCGTCGGGTACCAGCGGCATGAAGGCCGCTCTAAACGGCGTGCCGAGCTTTAGTGTTCTGGATGGTTGGTGGATTGAAGGCCACGTTGAGGGCGTGACCGGCTGGTCCATCGGTGCGCCCAACGGAAGGGATAACGACGCGGAGGCGGAAGTCGAGTCCCTATACAACAAGCTCGAGCAAATAATTCTCCCACTCTTTTACAAAGACGCCGACAATTTTACGGAAGTCATGCGGTCCGCGATCGCGATCAATGGCTCGTTCTTTAATACCCAGCGCATGGTGTTTCAGTATCTGAGAAACGCTTATGCGCCCGGCGCTAGTTCTGGACCACCTCTACCGTAACTGAAAGTTTGCCTGCCCACCGTCAACCAGTTAAGGCTTGTATTTAGCGGATGATTCTCGCCACAATCGTTTAATTCTAGTGTTTGTGTTCGCCGCGAAGTTTCCACTCGAGACCGTCAATGATGCATTCGACGCTGGCCTGAAGGATATCTGCAGCCACGCCCACCGTGCCCCATCGGTCGGTGCCATCGGAAAAAATAGCCAGCACTCTAACCAACGCGCCGGCGCCTTTGTCTTCGTCATCCCCGGTGATGGCACCATGGTGCAGCAATCGAACGTCGAACTCCTCCAAGCTGACCTCAGAAAGTTGCGGGTAATGTTTCTCCAGGATTTTTCTCATGGCGTTGTCAACGGCCTGCACCGGACCTCGACCGCTGGCGGCCACAAGCTCCTGCTCGCCGAAAATCTCGATCAAAACCGTGGCTTCGGTGGCGCTGCGCAGCGTCTCTGGAGCTTGGAAGTCAACCTGGTCATCGATCTTACAACGGAGCACGCGAAAGGGTTTTAAGTAATCGTCACGCCGGCGAATCGACATAAGCTCAAATGATGCCCATGCGCCATCAAGTCGGAAAAAAACCTCTTTGAGGTCCCTTGCCATGGTTTCCTCCGGGTTAGCGAAGTGGGAAAACTGGAGAACGCTGCGCTATTATAGCTTTCATGCAGAAAATGGCTAGAGTGATCGTGGCCGGCGGATTCGCGACTCCACCCGTGGGCCCAAAGGCAAAAATCTTCCCAAAAAAACGCAACTTTGGTATCATAAACCATGATGGAAAAACGCGCACCCGATAGCCAATTGCATAGCTTCTTCCATGATGTCATTCGCCAAAGCTTCCGGCAATTAGGCATCTACGACTCAACCGTGACCCGCTATATGGCGGACGTTCTGACCGATTTCGCCAAGAGCGAAAATCTTTATCGAATGCGCTCGCGAAAGGGCAAGCGCATGGACAGCGTGGTTGAAATTCTCTCGGAGCAACCCTCCGCGCCGGTCGACGAAACTCAAGTTTTAAAGGAAAGGTCCCTGCGCAAATATCTCGGCGACTATGCGCTGTTCATGAGCGGGATTTTTCGTAATCACGTAGAGGGGAAAGGGTTCCTCAATTACTACATTGAGGAAGGAAGCCGTTCGTACTGGACGGTCTCCGAGCTCGATCTTTCCCTCTACCGAACCGGCTTTATTCTCTTTCAAGAACTTTCGAAGAAGTTTGAATACTATTCCGGCGCCCTGGATTATACGCGCAAAGCTTATTTTGCCGCGGAGCCCGGCGAGGATCCCTTTGCCGGATTCCTGCGTCAAATCGAGGGCTGGATGAAAGTCAATCTGACGGAAAATTAGGACGTTTGTGCAACCCCAGTCTTTGTCGCCACGTTATTTCACTTTTTGCGCATGAAGTCGTTCCTTATTACTCTTTGCCTCGCCTTTGTTTCGGCTGTACTGTTTGCCGGGTTTGTCTTTTCCTACATGTTTTTTTCTGTTTCCCCAAAGTCCGGGATCGTCGAAATTCGCATTGAACCAGGAGAGTCATTCTCGACGGTTGTCCGTAAGCTGCGGGACCAAAAAGTCGTGACCAACGAAAGACTCTTCTCGCTGTGGGCGCGCTATTCCGGATTAGAAAAAAAAATTCACTGGGGGCTCTATCGCTTTGAGCTGCCGTTGACGCCGTCAGAAGTTCTCAACCGTATGGTGCTGGGCAAAGGGATCTTCCAGCGTGTCACCATTCCCGAAGGGCTCACGGTCAAAGAAGTGGCAGACTTGCTGGCCAAGATGGGCATTGCCCGAGAAGAGCAGTTCCTTGCCGCCGCCTATGATTCTGAGCTGCTTTCGTCTCTCGGCCTGCAAGACAAGGGCATTGAAGGTTATCTTTTTCCAAACACCTATAACTTTATTCCGGAAACACCGCCCCGAGAAATTATCCTGAAGATGACGGAGCAGTTTCGTAAAAGCGTCGAGCCGCTGGCGGGACAGCGAAAAGAGGATAACGGTCTAACGCCCCACGAGATCGTGACCCTGGCTTCAATTATCGAGAAAGAAACCGGCGTCGAAGCCGAGAGGCCATTGGTCTCGGCTGTATTTCACAACCGGCTCAGGCTGAAAATGCCGCTGCAAAGCGATCCCACGGTTATTTACGGTCTCAAAGACTTTAACGGTAATTTAACCCGCAAAGATCTGTATGCCGCGAGTCCCTACAACACCTATCGCATTCCCGCCCTCCCTCCCGGGCCGATTTGTAACCCCGGTCTCTCATCTCTACGAGCCGCGCTCCATCCCGCTTCCGTGCCCTTTCTTTATTTCGTGTCGAAAAACGACGGCACCCACCATTTCTCGGAAAGCCTGGAGTCGCACAGCCAGGCAGTCAAAGTCTATCAGCCGCGCAACGAAACTCCCCCATCGCGTCGCAAACCCGCTGCGCGCGACTAGCGATGCATTTATGGCGTCTCGCTAACATGCTATAGTTAGCCGGCATGGGGACGTCCACGGATGCACAGAACCGAGAGTCGCCTGAGCAGCGGGTCGGTCGTTTGGTTGCGCAGTTACGGAATCACGCGCTGTGGGATTCTCTCCTGATTTTCTCGCCGCCGCTGCTGGTTGCCATCTACCTCGCGGTTTCTCTTTACCGCGGCGCCTGGATCGCGCCGATAGCGTTCCTCTTACTCAGCGGCGCGGTGATCGGAGTGGGTTTGCTTGCGGTGATGATTCGCACCCGTCCTTTGATCCCTTCGGTGCGTTCCGCTGCTCGACTAGTGGACGAAAAGACGGAGGCGAAAGACCGCTTCCTCACCCTGGCAACGATCGACATGGCCCGCTGGCCTGCCTCCTTGGTGGGGCGTCTACGCAGGGAGGCGGCGACGCTCCTGGAGCGGATCGATTTTCGCCGTGAGTTTCCCTATCGCATCAAACGGTCCTTTTACTGGTCGTTCTTGGTTTCTCTCATCGTGGCCGCCCTGTTTCATCTCTCGATGCCGCTCATGGGATCAAGTCGTCGCCCGGCTCCGGCCTACGAGAAGCTTAGCGAGCTGGCGGAAAAAATGGCGCAGAGGCCGTCTCTGTCAGCATTGGCCCATGATCTGCGAACCCTCGCAATGAAACTCGAGCACCCGAACGTAGCGGAGCAAGAGAAGCAGACGCTGATTCACAAAACCCTGGAACAGGTCGAGAAGCAACAAAAGAAAGAAGAAGAGAAAGAAAGCCGCGCTCTTCTCGGTGAAGCTTCGAGCACGCTTCAGGGTCTGGAGCAGCAGTCCGCTCGTAGTCAACAAAAAGACGCAGAAAAAGGCGGCGGAGGTGCGCAAAGCAATCCCTCTCAGGAAGGGCAAGGAGAGAGGAAACAAAGTCAGGGTGGCGGTGGCGGCGATAGCAAAGGTGAGCTAAACGCTGAACGAAGTAAAGATATGCAACAGGGGCAAGGCGCCCGGGGCGCTCCGAAGGAGCAAAGCAAAGAAAAAAACCAGCAGAGCCAGCGTGACGGCAAAGATAATCAACCGGACCCCAGCAACAAGTCCGATAAAGACACCGGTAAAGAGCTCACCGGGAAGACGCCAGGCGGCTCGCAGGAAAAACTCGGCAGGAGTCGGTCCGAGGAAATCCCCCAGGGCGCGCCTCCGGCGGAGCGGTTTTACCAACCGGGGGAGCAAGGTAAGGAGGGAGTCAAAGGGGCCCGTTATGTAACCGTGCAATTGCCGGAGGAATTGGCCGCGGACTCGAAGGGCGAAGGGGCTATCAGTAAGCCGTCAAAAGAAACTAGGGCCTATCTGAAAGCACCGGTGAGCAATGCCCCATTGCCTGCCTACGTGCCGGACGCCCCGACGGAGAAACAACCGCTGCCCTTGGAGTATCGCGGCATTATTCGTTGAACCAGAAAGGGAGCCTGATGGAGCCTGAGAGATTTCAGCAAGTCTTCAAACGGTTGGAAGCTGAGGTACGAAAAGTTATCGTCGGTCACGATGATGTCATTAGGCAAGTGTTGATCGCTTTTTTCGCCGGCGGCCATGTCTTGCTAGAGGGGGTACCGGGTTTAGGCAAGACACTGCTGGTGAAATCTTTGAGTCACGTCCTTGGTGTTTCGTTCAAGCGCATTCAGTTCACGCCGGATCTGATGCCCTCCGACATCGTCGGCACAGAGGTCTTGACCGAAGCCAATGGCCGGCGCGAGTTTCAATTCAAAAAGGGACCGATATTTGCCCATGTGGTCCTCGCGGACGAGATCAACCGTGCGACGCCAAAGACCCAATCTGCGGTCCTGGAAGCGATGGAAGAAAAGCAAGTGACGGTGTTCGGCGAATCCCACACCTTGGCATCGCCGTTCATAGTTCTGGCCACGCAAAACCCGATCGAGCTTGAGGGAACTTACCCGCTCCCCGAAGCGCAGCTGGATCGATTTTTCTTCAAGCTCATGGTTGCGCCGCCGTCACCGGTGGAGCTGAGGGAGATCCTCAAGCGGACGACTGGCACCGAGACCGGTGATGCGGGGAAAGTGCTCCCGGATGATGGCGGGAAAGTGGTCAACCAAATGCAACAATTGCTGCGCCAGGTGCTGATTGCTCCACCCATCGAGGACTATGTCGTGCGCATTGTGCATGCCACGCAGCCCAATCTAAGCAACGGTAACCGCTCCACCTCTACAGTCAAGCAATATCTCCGGTTTGGTTCCAGCCCGCGCGGCGCCCAAGCCATCATCCTGGGCGCGAAAGGCAATGCACTGGCCGATGGCAGGATCCATGTCAGCTATGAGGACGTCGCCAGGGTGATTTATCCCGCGCTGCGCCATCGCATTATCCTAAACTTCCAGGCGGAGGCGGAAAATGTCAACACAGATGAGATTCTCGCCGAGGTCGTGAAGCAGGTCCCGCGAAGTTGAACCCCGATTGTACCGGCACCTATTTGATCTTGTTCTTGATGGGCGGAATCGATTTTAAATAATCCGCGATGGCCAGAGCATCTTCCTTTTTCATGTCCTTATAACCATACGGCGTGCCCTGAATGACTTCAGCCATCAGACCCTGGGCGTTATCCAGGTCGGGCTTGGTACCGGAAATCAGTAGCTCCGCGATGTCCTCGCGTTTCCAATCTCCGATGCCTGTTTCCTTGTCGGGCGTGATATTGGGCACGTCCTCGCCCAAAAATCCTGTCTTGGCGCTGGCGCCGGCAAGATAGAGCGAACGGTTGGGGACTCCCATGGAATTCTTCGGCGTGTGGCAATCGCCGCAAAGCGAAACGCGGTCCACTAAATAACGCCCGCGTTCGATGCCGCTTTTCGGTGCCAGCGGCGGCGAGCTGGAGAACCGACCGAAAACCTTTAGGTAAACAGGAGTTGCGAGACTCCGAACAAATGGCACCCGGGTTTTTAGCGGAGGCGTTGCTTTCTTGACGGGCTTTAGCGTTCTCAAGTAGGCGATCAGGGCTCGGAGATCCTCTTCCGCCATGCCGGAATAGGCCTCAAAGGGCATCAGCGGCAAAATTTTGCTGCCGTCTCGGCTGACGCCCTTGACCATGGCATCGTGAATCTGTCGGTCCGTCCAGGCGCCCAGTCCGGTCTCTTTATCCGGTGTGATATTGGTGCTGTAACCCGTACCGAGAGGAATAGGAAAGGCCCGGCCTCCCGCATGCGGCGTCCCTTTCGGATCCGTATGGCAGGCACAGCCGCCGGCGAGCGCGAAGATGTATTGCCCTTTGGCGACGAGATCGTCCGCTTGGGCATGGGCAACAACGTTAGACCCGACCAGAGCACAAAACAAAAATAGACCGCTTCTCAGTACCGCGAACCAGGAACCGATTCCCATCACTCAAGCCGCCGCCTCATGGCGAATTTTTTTGTCCAGGTACGCGAGCGTGCCGTAAAAAACCTGGTTTACCGGCGCATCGTTGCCGGCTTGCCGCAGCAGCTTAACCACGATTCCATTGAACGCTTCGTATTCAAGCGGCTTGCGCGCTTCCAAGTCTTGCAGCATCGAGGGCTTGAAGTCGCCCAGAGTCTTGGAGAAATTCAACGTTTCGTCTATGAGTTCAGGCTCGAGATCAACGCCTTGAGTCCGGGCGGCCTGCGTGACCTCTGCCATGCAATCGACGGCGAGCTTGCGCAGAGACTCAGACTCAATGACTTCTCTTACGGTTGCCCGCGTGAGACAGCTGATAGCGCAGAAGGGCGCGTTCCAGAGGAGCTTGCGCCACTGGGCTTTGCGGATATCCTTGCTAATCTCGCATGGAATCTGGGCCGCTGTGAAAGCTCGTTCAATGGATTGAGCCGTATCCCCGACCGAGCCATTCATCTCACCGAAAACGATCCTGCCGCCCGCCGAATGTTTGATGGTTCCAGGCCCAACGAGTTGCGACCCCAGGTAGACGACGCCGGCCAAGGCACGCCTCTCCCCCCAGCGTGCCGCGATCTTGTCAGCGTTGTCGACGCCGTTTTGTAGCGACAGAATCGTTGTGGCGCTTCCAATCATCGGCGCCAGGGTGCCAACGGCTGCGTCGGTGTCGTAGGACTTGACGCAGAAAAGGATAAGATCGACGACGGCGATTTCGCCGGGATCGTTCGTGAATAGCGCGTTTTGAATACGCAGATTGCCGCCTGGGCTGTCGACTCGAAGTCCTTCCCGGCGCAGAGCATCGAGGTGAGCTCCGCGCGCCAGGAATGCCGCGTTGTGGCCGGACGCTGAGAGTTTGGCCCCGAAGTAGGCGCCCACGGCTCCCGCGCCCATCACTGCGATGCGCATGGTCGTCCTCTCATAAGAATCAAAGAAGCGCTGGTCGTACTTCACCAGAAAGGTCTATGAGACCGATCCCCTCACTTGTCCAAAATGCCAGGGGAATGCGGACCATCGGCTTCATCGACCAGCCTGACGTGATTAAGAAAATTCTTCAACACTTGGCCCGGATTATTCGTGCGAGCCGTCCGGATGAAGCGCGGAGATCCAGAGTTCAATGTTCAAAGTTCAAGGCTTCAGGTCCGAAACGAATTGAAACGTTGAACCTTGAACATCCTTTTTGCCTTCGCTCCTCCAGGCTCCCCCTCGATTGACAGAGTGTCGTGATTCTTCTTCGGACGTGGATAATGCGGGCTAGTGTATTTGTTCATACACGCCCGGCGGCACGAGACGAAAAACCCGCACGGGTTGAGAAACGTTCTTCAACTGGTGCTCGCCGGTAGCTTGCAGCACGTAGCGTTCTTTGATCCGCTCCGCGGTCTCCGGCCCCACCATGACCTCGCCGCCTTTGGTCAGTCCCGCGATTCGCGCCGCAAGGTTCGTCGTCGGCCCCGACGCCGTGAAGGTCCAGCGGCCGCCACCGGCTGCGTCAAGCTTCGTCGCGCCGACCAGCGCCGGGCCGCTGTTGATCCCGACGTGGATCGCCACCGTCGGATAGATTCCGGCGAACTCGCGATTGAGGGCCACCACTTTCGCCAGCAACTGAAAGGCCGCGGTGGCGGCGTTGAGCGCATGGCGCGCCGGGCCGGCCTCGCTCTGGAAAATCACCATCAGGCCATCGCCGGCGGTCTCGTTGACGTCGCCATGCTGCGCGCGAATGATTTCGAGAAAGCTCGAGAAATAGTCCTGGATCATCCGGTTGAGCCGTTGCGGCGGCAGCTGCTCCGACAGGCGGGTGTATCCCTCCACGTCGAGAAACAAAACCGAAACGTCCGCCTCGCGCTTTTCCAGCTCGTGTGCGTTGGGATTCTGCTCCAGCAGCTTCGTCACCGCTTCGGGGACGAACTTGACCAGCTCGCCTTTGACCTGTTCGAGCAGCTCAACCTTCTGCATCGACTCTTTGAGGCTCTGGAGCGTGGCGGCCAGCTCAGCGTTGCGCGTCTCAAGGTCGTCGTGCACGCTCTTCAGCCGGCCGGCCATTCCGTTGATGGCTCTACCCAGTTCGCCGATCTCGTGCTGGCTTTGCATCGCCAGGCGCGTCTCAAAGTCCCCGCCGCCGATCCGGCGTGCGGCCGCCGAGATCAGGGCGATCGGCCGCAGCACCACGCGGCCCAAAAAAGCCACCAGAGAGGCGCTCACTCCAAGGATCGTCAGGAGCGCGACCAGAAGCTGGCGATTCCGTGCCGCCCGCAGATCGGCATCCAGCCGCTCCAGACCGAGGCTCACCCTGACGACGCCCCGGACCTTCTGGTCACCGCTGTGACAATCCTGGCACTCTTCCCGATTCTCCAGAGGGCGGAAGAGGGTCAGCATGCGGCCATCGTTGGTCGCCTCATAAGTCTCCTGAGGGGTCAGCGTCTCGACCGCGCGGGTGAACAGCGGATCGCTGATCTTCTTGCCCGGCGCCCGGCGCATTTTGGAGATCCGCTCGACCAGCGCCGCGTCGATGTTAACCTCCTTAAGGGTTTCCAGATCGCTGAAGGCTTCGACGCCGTTGCTCCGGTAGACATCGAGAACGCGGACATCCTTGAGTTCTTTTTTGAGCTCCTGCACCAGGCGGCGGATAATGTCGGGACGCCCTTCAAGCATTCCGTTCTCGATGCTCTTGTAGATCGATCCCGCCAGCAGCCGGGCCGTCTCCCGGTTCCCGGCCACCAGCACCTCCGCCTCGCGCTGGATGTTCAGAATCACTAGGACGCCGAAACCTAAGACGAGAATGGCCACAATCAACGCGATCACCCTGAGCTGAAGGTGTCGCTGGAACATCGTCAAGAACGCCATCACGGGTCGGACTTCGCTGTCTTTGACTCCTTCTTCCTTTCCCACAGATTTAGGAATAAGTGCAACAGGGGCGATGTTGGGCTACTTTTGATTTAAGAACGGTGAGTGTAGTATCTGCTCGCGATGATGTCAATTTCGCAGCAGGCGAGGCCGACCCTTCGCGGCTTAAGCTTTGCGCGGCGATATGTTATGAAAAACTATGGAAAAAATTGATCCGCAACCGGATCATTTGAGACTCAGTCGGTTCAATCCAGGGCAGCAGGTTAGATTCCAGGGTAAGCCGTATACGATTCAGCGCCGGACAACACTGGCTTCCGGCGAGGCTGCTGTGGTGTTGCAAGGTGAGAAGGATCAGTTTGTGATTGGCGCTTCCAAGTTTCTTGCCGGAATAAGTTGACAGATTACGCTAATTCGCTCCAACCATCGAGAAGGAGAACATCATGGGGAAAATTCCTCTGACTTTGTCATGTTGGGAATATGATCGTACGCGTGCACTCCAGGAGGGGAGGGTTCAGGTCGAAGGCGTGGAGTTGACTTATTTGCCGCTCCACGTCGAAGAGACGTTTTGGCGCATGCTTCGTTATCAGGAGTTCGACGCTGCAGAGTGTTCTATGAGTTCCTATCTGATGGCACGTGACAGAGGTCATCCTCGATTGATCGCCATACCGGTCTTTCCCTCTAGATTCTTTCGGCACTCTTTCATCTTTGTGAACACGGACTCCGGCATTGAAGGGCCGAAGAATTTAATCGGACGACGTGTCGGTGTCCCTGAGTACCAGATCACTGCCGCCGTGTGGATCAGGGGTATTTTGCAGCATGATTACGGAGTCGCGCCGGAAAAAGTAAAATGGCTTACTGGAGGTGTTGAAGATGCGGGCCGTGAAGAAAAACTCAAGCCCGACTTGGGCAAAGACATTGACATTCGCTGGATTGGCCCGGATCGAACGCTATCGAGCATGCTCGAGCAAGGTGAGCTCGATGCCTTAATCTGCGCCCACATTCCTTCTCCGTTTGTTCGACGATCTCCTAAGGTGAAGAGACTGTTTCCAAACTTCCGTGAGGTGGAAAAGGATTATTACCGGCGGACAAGAATATTTCCAATTATGCACGCGAT
>JAHKKJ010000336.1 GCA_020027655.1 Deltaproteobacteria bacterium
AAGCGGCTGCCCTGCATGTGGTCGTAAGCGACTTCGACGACCAGTTCGGGACGTAGCGGCTCCCAAGACAAGTCCTTGCCCTGGCTCCAGCGGCTCTGGGCACCAGGAATGCGATGCTCGGCTTCGCCGGTCTCTGGCGCTTGTTCGGCCCAATCTTTCCAGGGGTGAGCGGCTAGCGCGTTCTTGCGGTATGGAGCGAGGAATTCTACGAGCTCGCGTCGCTTCTTTTCCGTGAAGCTCGCGCAGACGCCGACATGCTGCAGCGCGCCGGAGTGGTCGAAAAGGCCGAGCAGAAGTGAGCCAACAGCCGTGCGCTCACCTTTCTTGTGCCAGCGAAAGCCGGCAACGACACAATCGCACTCGCGCTCGTGCTTGACCTTGAGCATCACGCGCTTATTGGGTTCGTAGGTTCCCAAAACCGGCTTGGCGATGACGCCGTCGAGACCGGCGCCCTCGAAGCGACGAAACCAGTCCGCCGCTATGCTTAATTCGCTGGTTGCGGGCGTCAGGTGTATGGGCGGCGCTGCAGATGAAAGCAGCGATTCCAGCATGAGTCGACGATCTTGGAACGCCATGCCCCGCAGATCTCGGTCCCCCTCGCCGAGGAGGTCGAAGAACACGATCGATGCCGGGATTTCTTGTGAAAGAAGCTTCACCCGAGACTGAGCGGGATGAATGCGGAGCTGCAGCGCATCGAAGTCGAGGGCGCCATTCTTGGCGACGACGATTTCGCCGTCAAGCACGCAGCGAGCGGGCAACTGTGAGCGGAGCGGCTCGAGCAGTTCCGGAAAGTAGCGGTTCAGCGATTTTTCGTCGCGACTCTGGATCAGGATCTCGTCCCCGTCGCGAAACACCAGGGCACGAAACCCATCCCATTTCGGTTCGAAGATCCATGTTCCGCCTACGGGTAATTCGGCGACCCGCTTGGCGAGCATCGGCAAAACTGGCGGATTCACAGGGAGATCCATAACTATGTCTTATCAATTGGTTCCAGCCGTTCCAAATGTTCCAATGGTTCCATAGCGATCGCGTTCAAATCGTTCAAGCTGTTCAATCGCTACGCTCCGTTCAAAACGTTTCAATCGTTTGGTATGAATGACGGTTCAAATCGTTTTCAGTCGGTTCCAAGTGTTCCAGTCGTTCGCTCCCTTCGCTACGTTCAGCTCGTTCCAGTTGTCTCATTAAACGATTGGAACGACTGGAACGGAGCGCAGCGGTGGAACGGTTGGAACCAAGCCTTGTTCCAGGCAATTGCGATTGACGACCCGCTGGGTTGGCGATAGCCTGATTGTTGGTGAAATGGGGCGTTTAGGCCAGACCTGAAACTCAGCCTAGAAGAGGAAAACAATGACGCAATCCAATCCATTACGCGTAGGCCTCATCGGAGCAGGCGGCAGATGGGGGCCGCGTGCGCATGTGCCGGCGCTGAAGGGCGTGTCCGAAGCCGAGCTCTATGCCGTGTGCACCGCGCATGCGGATACCGCGCAGGCGGCGGCCGATAAGTTCGGCGTGACGCGCGCCTACGGCAACGACAAAGCGTTGGACGCCGACGCGCGGGTCGAAGCCGTAGCGGTCGCGGTGCGCGTGCCGGCGCACTATGAGCTTACCAAAAACGCCATTGAAGCGGGCAAGCACGTCTTCTGCGAATGGCCCCTCGGCGCGAATACCAAAGAGGCCGAAGAACTCGCGGCGCTGGCGCGCAAGAAAAATGTGCGCACCATGGTCGGCTTGCAGCGTCGTGCGTCGCCCGCTTATCTGTACATGCGCGAGCTGGTCCAGCAAGGCTACGTCGGACAGGTGCTAGCGGTGAACATGACGCTGATGAACAGCGGCGTGTTGACCCGGCCATCAGATCGCACCTGGCAGCGCGATGTGACCTTGGGCGCGAACACGCTGACGATTACGTTCGGGCACGTGCTCGACGCCATGTGCATGGTGGTCGGCGAGCTGACCGAAGTGTCCGCGATCGTCGGCACGCAGGTGCCGCAGTGGTTCGAGACCGACACGAAAAAATACGTGGATGTCACCTCGCCCGACAACATCGTGGTTCAGGGTCGGCTCGAAAACGGCGCCATCGTCAACGCCTATACTGGCGTGCATCCGTACCACGGCAGCGGCCACCGCTTGGAGATTTACGGCAGGGACGGCACGCTGTCGATGATCGGCGGCGGCGAGGGCGGTGAGGAGCGCCGGCGCAAGATCATGGGGGGACACAAAGACGACAAGGCGCTGCAAGAGTTGCTCGTACCGGAGCGATTCACATGGGTGCCCGAAGCCGTGCGCAACGGCGGTCCCGCGTACGAAGTGGGTCAGATGTGGGTCAAGTTTGCCGAAGCGATACGCACCGGCTCGAACATCGAGCCTGACTTCGATCACGCGGTGCATCGCCACCGTATGTTGGATACCATCGTGCGCGCTTCACAGACGGGGCAACGGCAGAAAGTTGTGTTGTAGGTCGATCAGATAGGTCCCCCCACGGTTCAAATCGTTCAAGCCGTTCAATCGCTCCGCTCCGTTCAAACCGTTCAACCGCTTGTCTCAGTTAATATGGCGGCCCGTTCCGGACGTTCCGCCTTCGCTGACCCCTTCCCAATTTTCATCAAACACTCGTGCGATCGATTTCGATTGACGACTCGCTGGCTTAGCGATAGCCTAATCGCTGGTGAAATGGGGCGCTTAGAAGCTTTGGAGATTGCTGAAAAAAAACCTCTTGCAGGCTGCTCAAAAAGATCCAGAGGCGAGGCGCGCATACGTTAGTTTCGAGTCTCGCGTTTCGAGGTTCGAGTTAACGAGAAACCCGAAACCCGGAACGGCGTAAGCGCATATGGGTCTTTTTCAGCAGGCTGCTCGAGAGAGGAGAGTGACCATGGACAATCGAGCAGCAGAGATACACGCCGGGCTGAAGCACCCGGTGATCGACGGCGACGGCCACTGGATGGAGCCGATTCCGGTTTTTCTCGAGTACCTCCGCGAAGTGGGCGGCGCTGGATCTGTCGATCAGATGAGAGCGCTCTGGCGCCGGAATCAAGCGTGGTACCGGGCCACCTGGCCGGAACGCCAGCACAATCGCCTGCGTCGCACGATCTGGTGGGGTGTGACCAGCAATACGCTCGACAAGGCAACGGCGCTGCTGCCGGCCTTACTGAACGAGCGCCTGCCCGAATTGGGCATCGACTTCGCGCTGATCTATCCGAGCTTCGGGCTCACCATCAACGGCATAGTCCAGGATGATCTGCAGCGGGCCGCAGCCCGTGCCTACAACATGATGACGGCTGACATGTTCGCGCCGTTTGTCGCAAGGTTTGCGCCCGTAGCCATTTTACCCGCCCGTACGCCGGACGAAGCTATTGATGAGCTGGAATACGCGGTCAGACAGCGGGGTTTCAAAGCGATCATGCTGCGGGGAAACCAGGAGCGACCGATCCCAAGCGCGGCGGAGGGAATCGATCCGCAGAAGGCCGCCTGGTACTGCGATACCATCGCCCTCGATAGCCCCTATGACTACGAGCCGTTCTGGCAGCGGTGCGTCGACCTCGGTGTGGCTGTGACCCAACACGCCGGCAGCGTCCGCTGGTCGGATCGCGCCTCCATCAGCAACTTCACCTACAACCACGTCGGCCACTTTGCCGAATCGAACCACGCGTTCGCGCGGGGCGTTTTCCTGGGTGGTCTCGTGCGACGCTACCCAAGCCTCAATTTCGGGTTCATGGAAGGCGGAGTGAGCTGGGCCTGTCAGATGTGCGCCGACTTGATCGAACATTGGGAGAAGCGCCGGCGCGCCGGGCTGCAGTATCCGAGCGCAACCAAGGTCGCCGAGATGCATCAGCTTATCGAGCGGTATGGCGATCAAAGACTGAAAGCCAACGCCGACGCGATCATGAACAACTTGGACGCATTCCGCCCGGAGTGCAGTCTTGAAGAACTCGGGCGGCCTGAGCATGTCTCGGATGATTTTGAGGCAGCAGGAATTAACTCAAAAGAGGATGTCCGGGCAGTGTTCTCCGACAACTTCTACTTTGGCTGTGAGGCCGATGACCGGGCAACGATGTGGGCCTTCGATCCCCGTATGGGCGTCCGGCTTCGGCCGGTCTTCAGCTCCGACTTCACGCATTTCGACGTGCCCGATTTCAGGGAGGTGATTCCTGAAGCGTTTGAGATGGTGGAGAAGGGCTTCGTGACGGAGCAGGATTTCCGGGAGTTCACGTTCACCAACGCCGCGCGTCTGCACACGGGCAACAACCCGGACTTTTTCAAGGGCACCGTCATCGAGCAAGCGGTGGCCAATGAGCTTGGACTGAAGACGCCGTTGCCAGTAGCGAAAGCCTAACAGGCTGCTGAACAGACTCATATGCGCTTACGCTGTTCCGGATTTCGAGTTGCGGTTTCGGGTTAACTCGAAACTCGAAACGCAAGACTCGAAACTAATATTTGCGCCTCGCCTCTAAGATCTTTTTGAGCAGCCTGAAAATCACGGTTTTTCAGCAACCGGCTAGTTCTAAGCGGACCGCATCGTCCTTGGGCCGCACGCCGGACGCAAATCGTGGCGATTGGCTTGTCATCGCTCTGTCGCGGCTGTTAACTCTGAAATTTACGGTAACATCAAATGGGACTGTGCTTCGTCCTGGGCGAAAGTATGAATCGCGATGGAATGTTTCCGAAGTAATTCTTCGATTGGTTTTACGGGACAGTTTCCGACCCGCAACCAGATGAATTTCGGTGGGCTCCCGTAAAGTAGACTTCGCGCCTGAAAGTCGGAGTCCTTCGACACAATCACGAAATCATGAGTTTTGGCTTACTCCCAGATTTGGGTGTCGGTCGCATCGCGCATGTCGATCCCGCGCACATGGAGGCTTTCAGGGTAGATGCCGGTTAGAACTCGAGGCAGGCGCGGCGATAGATTTTGGTCGAACAGGAGCTTCATCCAGGGAGAGTTGCCAGCTTACGCTCCCGGTCCGCAGCAAACGCCAGGCACGCGCGAATATCCTCCACGGTAAGATCCGGGAACTCGGCGAGCAACTCTTCTTGAGTCATGCCGCCGGCCAGATATTCCAAGACGTCGGTAACCGTCATCCTCGTACCGCGGA